>JAKSBL010000573.1 GCA_022361115.1 Spirochaetota bacterium
ATTATTTACAGCAAAATATAAAGTTGCAGTTTCTGTGTCGGGCACTTCAAAAAAAATCACATTGATTCTATCTCTGTCACCATCCCCAGAATTTCCAGCATTTTGTAACCAATTATAGGCTTCTTTTGGTAAGCGGCTATCTTGTGAAACTATGGACAGTAAAGTGAATAAAATCAGAATAGAAACAAAAGTGATTTTTTTTATCTTCATTATATTTATTTTAATATCAATTTAATAAAAAATCTCCGTTAATTAATCTATTTTACTTTTTTAAGATATATTAGTGAAGAAAAAAGAACTTTTTCATAAATAAATTGACGAAAACTTAAAAAGTCACTATAATACAAAAAAATCTCACAGATATTGTTCATTTTATCAGGATAGAAAATGTCTTAACTCAGGTCTTAGATCAATAATAATCAGGAAAGCAGAGCAAAGTATTCATGAGCCAAAATCCATCACAAACAAAAAAGTTTAATACTTTTAATGGGGTCTTTATCCCTTCCTACGAAGCCATTTTAGGAGCTGTCCTTTTTCTTATTCTCCCTTATCTGGTAGCAGGAATGGGATTTTTCACCATGGTTATTATTGTGCTTCTAGCCAATACTGTTACTCTGGCAACCTCTTTTTCCATAGCGGATTGTGCTACTAATCTCAATAAAATCGGTGGTGGTGGCATGTATGCTGTTTCAAAAAAGTCATTAGGAAAAGCTTTTGGCGGATCAATTGGGATTCAACTCTACCTGGCACAGGCTATGTCCATTGGTTTTTATGCAATTGGTTTTGCTAAAGCTCTTCAACCTATTCTATACAACATTCCTGTAATACAAAATTTTATCATAGCTAACCAGATGAGTCTGCCAGAACAATACCGTTACATTGGCCTGGTCATTGCTTTTATTGCCTTTATTGCTGGTATTGTCGGTGCAGATTTTATTGTTAAAATCCAGATGATCATTTTTGTCATTTTATCAGTTTCAGTAGCAGCCATTCTGCTCTCACCCTTTTTTAATATCAATCTAGGCGATACACCTGTTTTTCAAAGCTTTGCCAATCTAAAAGGGATTGGAATACCTTTAGAAATCGGTGGTATGATGGGTTTTTGGATTGCCTTTACGACTTTTTTCCCAGCAGTTACTGGAATTGATGCTGGTGTGGGCATGAGTGGCAGCTTAAAAAATCCCCGTAAATCACTGGTAAAGGGGACTTTTTTAGCTATTGGGATTACTACTGTTATCTACATTCTGATAACCTATGTTTTTAGCCGAGTCAACCCAGATCTGTTAGCAGTGAAAGAAATAGCAGATAGCGGAAGGATATCACTTTATAAGCCAACAGCACTGGATATTTTTATCCAATCTCCAGTAATTTATATCATTATCATCATCGGAATATTATTTGCAACTGGTTCATCAGCCCTTTCTTATTTTATGACTTCTCCGAGAACTTGTCAGGCATTAGCTAAAGATAAGATTTTACCTGGTTTTCTTTCTTTTCTGGGAAAAGATTTTAAACCAAAAGGAACAGAACCAAGATGGGCAACTTTACTCACCTTTTTAATTATTATTCCTATTATTTGGCCGGGAAATGTAACTACAGCCTCCCGAATTGTGGGTATTTGCTTTTTAGTAGTATATGGCTGGATTAATTTAGCAGCTTTTTTAGAAAGAATCAGCCGAAATCCTAGTTTTCGTCCCACTTCAAAGGGACACTGGTCCATCTCACTGTATGGTTTTGCAATATGTATGGGAGTGATTGCTTTAGATAATCTGATGATTGGAATCGGGGTCATCCTTTCTCAGGGTTTAATCTTTTTTTTGCTGCTTAAATTTAAATCACAGAATAAATTGGAAGGTGTCTGGTGGGGAGTCGTTTTTTCTATGGTAACCCGTAACCTTTTTTCCCTAAAAAAAATTGTTCAAGGTACGAAAAATTGGCGGCCAATTTTAAATTGTTTTGCTTTTGCAGGAGAAGATAATAATCCTCAAAAAGTTGCCTATTTAGCTGAAAAAATTGCCCTTTATCAAGGAATGGTTAACTTAAATATCATTAACAATACTCCGGAAAATCAGGATCAAATCGCTCCCAAACAATTTAAGATCCCAACCCGGTTAGTTAATATAAATGATTCTACTGAAGCTATACTTAGCATTATTCAATCCAGCCATCCTGGGGATATTGAACCAAACTCAATCTTACTGGAATACACCAGAAACATAAATAGTATTGAAATTATCAATCAGATCTTAAAATTAAGAAAAAATGTTTTTCTCTTAAAAAACGGCAGTAAATTAGCAGATCATCAAAAAATTGATATTTGGTGGCGGGGAGAAAAAAATGGTAATTTAATGGTTCTACTAGCTTATATTATCAATAATACACTTGATTTAAAAACCAGAGACAACTATACCATTCGAATTATTCGAAAGATTGGGCCAGATGAAAACACAAATACAGCTAACAACGAAATGCATACTTTATTAGAAAAAGCCCGGTTAACAGGAGAAGTTATCGTGTTGCCCCATAGCAACCAGCCTTTTCCAGAAACCCTTTATGATCACTCAAAAGATGCAGATCTGATCATGATGGGTTTACCCGGAAATATCAATAAAGATGGTTTAGCTAAATTATTTAAACTAAATGAAGTATTTTTTGACCAGGATATTATAAAGTATGATAACTTACCAGCAATTCTCTTTGTGAAAAGTGCATATCAACTGAATCTGCTGGTTGAATAAGCAGTATAAAAACTGGATTCTATAAAAACTTTATAAATATTATTTGTGATAAGATCACTTTTGTGCTAAACTTACATTTAAGAAAAATAACCAGAGAACTATGAAATCCCAACAACATTTAAAATTGACTTATTGGGGAGGTTACTAAGTTGTATTACCGAAGAGAACAAAACCGCAGAAAAAATACCCGTTTTAGTATTGACGTAGACGGTTATTATTATTTTGGCAATCAATGGGAAAAATGTCGTGTCTATGATCTCAATCTGGAAGGGGCTGGTTTAAGATTACGCCAGTTTTTTATGAAGGGAGATACGATAAAAATTAAAATCAGTAATAATAATGAACAAATGGTTTTAGATGCAACAGTTGCCAATGTTAATGGACCCCGTATAGGTATTATCTTTGAAAATCTGGATGAATTTGATAAAGAATTTTTACGTTCTGTGATTAATGCGAATTCAAAAAGGTATAAAATCTAAATAGCCTTTATTGCTTGAAGTAGTTTTCTGATCCACATTTTTTACACCTACCCTCTTTGCTTAATCCTCCTCTATCGGTCTGATAAAAACTTCTGGATACTAGTATGTGTTGGCATTTTTTACACTTTGTATCATTATCAAAAGCAACATTTCCCCCATATACATAATGAAGTTTTTTTTGTGCTTCTAAAACCCAGGATTTTATGGTCTTTTCGGAAGTAGGAGGAGCATTAAACTGGTAACTAGGATGATAGCGAGAAATATGATAAGGAATATCTGGAGAAAGAGCTGCAATAAAATTGGTAATCTGGCCACATTCTTCCAGACTATCATTTTCCCGGGTAATTACTAATGTGGTCAATTCAATATGTACCTTTAATTCCCAGGCTATTTTAATAAACTCTTTAACTGGTTCTAATCTGGCACTACAAAGACGCTGATAAAAATCTTCATGAAAAGCCTTTAAGTCAATATTTGCACCATCAATTTCTGCTAATAAAGTTCTAGCTGCTTCAGGATTTAAATATCCATTGGTCACTAAAACTGTCTTAATATCATTTTTACGACAGAGACGGGCTGTTTCCAAGACCCACTCAAAATATAATGTTGGCTCTGAGTAAGTAAAGGCAATTCCCTTTAAACCTTGTTTTTTGATATAATCTACTAGTTCCTTAGGTTGAGTAACTTCTGCATGAGGCGGAGGTTTATGCTGGCTAATGGAATGGTTTTGACAAAACTTGCATTTCAGAGTACATCCATAAAAACCAATGGAAAAAATCTGACTTCCAGGATAAAAATGATATAAGGGCTTTTTTTCAATTGGATCCATACTTTCGGCTGATAAGATGCCGGAAAATGGATTAACGATACAATCATTTTCTCTCTTTCGGACTCCACATACCCCAAACTGATGTTCTTCCTTTAGTTTACAAAAATTGGGACAGAGGCGACATTGAATATAATCTCGATGAACCTGATATAATGGATTTTCCATAAAGAACCTCGCTATTACTCCAGGATATAAGATATTACAAATTATACCATTAATGGAACCCATAATACTACCGGAAAAAAGAAAAAACAATGAAAGATTAAAAACAACATTCTGAGGTAACAAAAAAAGGGCTAGTAATAGTTGCCCCAGGTTATGGGCAATTGCACCAGTTAAACTGATACTAAAAAAAGAGATCCATCTCTTTTTAAATAAAAAATATAAGGGAAAAGTCATCAGTAAAAAGAGAGCATTTCCCATCAAAGCGATTAAAAAAGGATAAGAAAAAAGAGTTCCTCTAAAAAGATGAATCATGAGAACCTTAAAAAATACTATATAAGTGATCTGACCAAAATTAAATAATGAAAAACCCAAGCAAATTGGAATATTGGCCAATCCTAGACGGAGAAACGGGATGGGTAGAGGTATAAAATTTTCTATGACCCCAATAAAAGCACTAACAGCAGCAAAAAAAGCCAGTTTATGTTGATTAGTAACTGATTCCATCAATGCTTTCTTCTTTCTGGTCACTTTCATGATTCTCATTTTGTTGATTGACTTCAATATAAGCAGTTACCTGATTCGGTAGACAAACAACAGGTACATTACTATATGCTATCCAACCATGATTCACACAAATTTTATTTGAACAAGCAGAGTCGACAAAGCGAAACTTCCCTTGATCAATTTCAATCAGGGTTATTCCGGTCAATCCTTTTACTTGGAGCATTTTTTTTTGATATAAAGAGTATTGGAATTTCTCATTTCGGGCTAAAACAATTAATTGGTCACTCTTTGATCTTATTTGTAATAATCGGTGATAAGCAAACCAGCTTAATAGAAGTATAATAAGCAATGCTAAGAATATATCTAATAGGGTGATATATTTTGTTATTCCGGAGGACCGATAATAAATCATAGGCAGAAATTAAAGGGATAATTCTGAATAACTGGCTTCTTCTTCCAAAAAATCTAAAATGCTTTCTAATTGACGAATGACAAATTGGGCAACTTCCTGCTCAATACTGACTTCACTGATTAAGTCTTGTAACAACTTATCCTTATTGTTAAATATTCGTTCATAAACATCATTGGGAATCCAGTTATAGATTTGCTCGGCTTTATCCTTACTGGTTTGTGTTGAAAATGCAATAATTAATGAATCCCGCCAAGTAGGAGTTTTTATTTCAAATACTTTATCCATTTTTCCATCCTTTAAATAACTTGCCCTATGATATCTGATTTAAAGAAAAAGTCAAGGCTTCATTTACTCGATCCTTTGCAAATATTTTTTTAAAAGAATATAAAGGAAAACCAAGTGTACAACAATAGCTCCTACCAGATAAAGCCAGAAAGAATCTGAGTAACGAACCAAAAATGTCATGGAAATCCACCAGGGTGGAAAAAGGGCTCCTCCTAATTTCCCAATACCAGGGGCAAAATATCCAATAAAGGGAGCCATAAAAATAATACTCCCCAACTTACCAACAGCCATTCCTTCGACTTTGTTTTGAGCAAAGGCAGCTAAAAATAAAGCCATTAAGGGCGCTTCCATAGAGGCAACCATGCAGAGTAAAACTATTTTAAACACTGGAAAATCTGTAAAAGGGAGTAATAAAAGAATCATAAGTGAAAAAAAAGTACTGACCACCATAGGAATGATCATTTTATACCAAAGATACCCACCTTTGGTTAAAGGTGTGACAGCAAAATAATTTAAAATGTTTTCATCCCGTTCTTCCAAGAGGATAAAACCCATGACAAATCCATATGTCATAGGTACAATGAGACTGACCATACTAATAATAAAAGCATAGTGGGGAGTTA
Source organism: Spirochaetota bacterium (assembly GCA_022361115.1). GTDB lineage: Bacteria > Spirochaetota > GWE2-31-10 > GWE2-31-10 > GWE2-31-10 > JAKSBL01. Next base: position 6,036 of record JAKSBL010000573.1, read on the forward strand.
AATCAAAAGCCAGGTGTTGATCTAATAACTGGGTAGCAAAAGGGATTGCAAAACGAAATAAGGCTACAACAGAAAAAGGGACAAAAAACAACAATACCAAAATCGGGTCCCGCTGGACATTTTTAAGATCACCACCGGTTAAAGTTTTAATAACTCTTAAATATCGCATTTTAAATCTCCAATTTGATGTACAACATATTTGAAAAACCACTTCCGGGCCCAAATATAAACCAAAGCAGTACAGAAACAAAGATAGGTCATTCCATATATTATTTCCCCAACAGCAACGGGATAAAAGATTGATTCTACTAATATTAGTGCAGCCTTAGAAGGAAACAAATAGAAAAATGGGGACTCTACAATACCTAGATACTCAATTAATGGTATCCAAAAAGGAATCATAGCAGGTCCGGCAATAAAAAAATAATCATTAACACTTTCAGCTTGAGCGGCAATTGGAATCCCCAATAAAATGAAGAAGGAAGAACATAAAATCACTGCAATTATGAGAGATAGAGGATTGAAAGTTAAACCCACACCAAATAGAAGTATAAAAAAACTAGTGATTAATGCAATGATGGAGAGAGAAATAACTTTGGCAATCAGATATTCTTTCATTCGTATGGGAGTGACAAAAAGGCATTCTAAAGTTCTCTGGCCTTTTTCCATGAGGATAATTCCACCAATAAAAAGAAATCCTAAAACAGCAGGATCTGAAAAGATAATGAATAGACCGGCAATTTGACGATATTCAGTCGGAATAAACCTTAATATAAGAATATAGATGATTGAAACAATTAAATATACAAAGTAAAAGCCTTGTCTGAATTGAAAAATCACATCTTGTTTTAAAGCAGATAATAACCGTCTCATAGGCTTCTTCCTGTGGATTGAATAAAGATATCTTCTAATGTAGCTTCCTGAGTATGAATAGTCTCGATTTTTTTTGTTTTTAAGAGTGTAAGAAAAACAGAATTTTCTCCCAGATTATTTAAAGAAAAATCCTGTTTTAAAACTTGCTGATTTTCCTGGTATTCGACCCGTACAATTTCTTCACCTTTTTGTATTTTTAAATTTCTGGGGCTATCAATTAAGTTGAGTTTGCCGTCCACGATAAACGCGACTCGATCACAAATCTCATCAGCTACATTCATATTATGGGTAGTTAAAAAAATAGTTGTTCCCTGATTCTTTTTTTCCAAAATAATATTTTTTACCTTTTTAGCGTTTACCGGATCTAATCCTGAGGTAGGCTCATCTAAAAAAAGTATTTTTGGTTTATTCAGTAAAGCACGACAAAAGTTTAAGCGCATACGCATCCCTTTTGAAAAATCCTGTACCAGAACTTTTCCATCTTCTTGTAATCCTACCATTTCCAGCAATGCATGAGGGTTTTCTGTTGGCCCGTCATATAAGGATTGAAAAAAAGTGAGGTTTTCAAGAGCACTAAATTTTAGATATAGATTAGGAAACTCAAAAGAAACACCAATTTTTTCATAATAATCCGCATGATAATCTTTCATTTCCTGATTAAAAACTTTTACCTGCCCCTGATACCCCTTTAAAATACCAATTATGATTTTTTGAGTTGTACTTTTGCCAGCCCCTGAAGGACCTAAAAACCCAAAAATCTCTCCTTTTTCTACTGCAAAATCAAGTCCATTTATTGCCTTTTTTTTACTCTTGGGATAAGCATAATGGAGATTGTTGACTTCTATCATCTGATTTCTCCTGAAACAACAGTATAATTGTACTATTGTACTAATACAATTATAGTACAATTATTACAATTTATCAATCATTTAATTATTTTTTTAGGATTATTAATTTAAAATCAGGTATAGCCAAAAATTTTATAAAAAAATAATGGATTCCTTGCTTTAATTTTTATGGAGTGCTTTTTGAAATATTAAATCCATTTTTTCCTCTTCATAAGGAAGATATCCCAGAGTTTTCTGCCAAACAGATGGACTTTCCATACAGAGATAAATAAGGAAATCTGGATCTACCTGATGAAGCATTGCTATCATTTGTTGATACAAAGCAAGGCGAATTAGTTTAAAATAACGGAATTTTTTGTCTGCACATTCAATAAATTCTCCAGCTAAAATCTGAGATTCAGGATAATTATATTGAATCATATTTTTTAATTCTGATGGGTAACGGAAGGTTCCTAAACTAATCCAGCCAATATCCTGAGGTTGAATCTTAGAAAATATTTCTTGGATAACCAGTTGATACTGCCGATAAAAATCAGAAATATTAATTAAGGGATCAAAATGAAGGGCTATTTTATAACCTTTTTCAACTAATCTGGCAGCAGCAGAAATCCTTTTTTTTAATGTTGCTGCTAGTTTCTCTTCATGATCAATCACATCCTGGGGATTGACCGAAAAGCCTATAACAATATTACCAGGTGATCGAAGCTTTAACAAGTTATCTACATTGTTTGTTTTAGTTTTAAACTCAAAAATAAAATCCTGGTGTTTACCAAAATACTCAACAAAATCTAAAGAAAAATCAGTTAGATGATCATAAACTAGAGAATCTCCTACTTCACCAGTTCCAATTCGATAGATTTTTCCAGGATACTGTTGATTAATATGCGTAAGCTGGGAAAAAATATTCTCAATATCTACATTGATGATGGTAAATGGTTGATTCAAATAAGATTGCAAAATACAATAAGAACAATCCAGAGGACATCCCAGATATAAATTAATGACATGGTAATTACAACAAAGGTGTCCGTGAGACCCCGGACAGGTTTTTAAAATAGTACCGCGTATTTTCCCTAAAAAAAGAGTTTTCGATCGGTTGGCTGGATGATATACCGGAGGGAGTTCTTTAATTAAAGAAAACAGATCAGAAATATACTGAAGAGGATGATCCGTTTCAATCCTGGAAAGGATTCTCTTTACAACTGGGCTATCTTTCACAGCATCTTCAATATAGATTTGCTGAAATCGATTATTTATCATAAGAATCATCCAGTGACTGAAAAAGGTTTTGCTGATCAAACAAATCCTTAAAATCTGACTGATTAGCATTTAATGACAATTGTTTGTTTAAAGTTGAAATCTTTTTAAACAGTTGCGAATATTTTTTAAACTGAATCACCAATTGGAACTGGTCTTTTTCAAAATTTTGATCATAGTGAATTTGACAACCAGAAGGAAGATGCAGACTGTTAACAAATTCAGTCATTTTACTTAAACAAGCATGGTAAAGAGGAAAGCGAAGTTTACTGACTCTTTTTAAAAATTCATTTTTATCAGAATAATTTAAGTTTTTATCAATACCAGATAATGGTAACTTGTTTGCCCGATGGATTTCTGACACAAACTTTAACACTTGATTTCTTTCTGAAAAAGAGAGAGAAACCGGAAGCTTTTTTAGAAAAAAGTCATAATCTTTCTGAAAAGTTTGATGAAAAAACACACCATCATTGAGAGACAACTGCTTATTTAATACTAACTGTTGTAAATCATGAGAAAAGGTTTTAAAAATACGAAAAAACTCAAACCCCTTTTTAGAAACCGGCCACTTCAATAAAGGATAAAGAGGATAGACATCTACTTCAGTCAAATTAAATTTTTCAGCAATAGTTAAAAATAGAACAGCTGTTTTCACTGTAATGGTATTACGATTTAAGAAATTCTCAATAAAAACCTGCAATGCTTGTGCATAAGTTGCTTCTATAAACAACATAAACTGCAAATCAGGACGTTTATAAAGATAGATTATCTGATTTTGTTCATCCAGACAAGCTAAACCTCCTACATCCAGCAGAATGTTTTGCTTAATTGCATTTTCCTGAACGAGTTCTTCAAAAAACTCACTAACTGGATGAAGAGAGATTTGCTGCTCAACTGGAATAATAGAGAATTGCATGTTTAACCTTTTGTATAGAAAATATTAAGAGTCTTTAACTTTGATTTGATCTTAAATTCGCTTAGATATTGCCAATTATAAAGCTTTTTTTTCGTTTTGTAAACTAATATGCATTTTGACCGTACTTCACAGTCTTCTTTTAAAGAATAGCCTTACCCATAAAGTTTGCAGGACATAAGATTTGAATCGATGCTCTCCTCCATCCGAAAAAAAATCAAAAAAACAACTCAATTAAATACTTTACTCGATATTTTGTGCTATATCTGAAATTTGGTTACAAGCTTTAGTTATAAGATTAGCTATTAATGGTTCCCTGGATGATCATAAAAGAAATGATACTGATTGTATAGAGAACCAATCCAATTACTAAAATCCAGGTACTAACAGAAAATAAGCTGGAGTTTCGGTTTCGCCTATTGATTAAAACAGTCAGAGTATGAATGGGATCTTCAGAATAATAATTAGTAACCCAGCGAATTCCTAAAGTACCGGTTAGGATAAAAATTGCCGAACAAAGTGTAAAACTGAGACCACAGACCAGTGTAATTCTGGAAAACAAATTGGAAGCGGCTATTCTAGGTCCGGAAAATCCTGTGATCGTTAAAGTAACGGTCACCAAAGTTAATAATAACTGCCCCTTTGAATGCAGAATTTTGAATTGTTCTACCAACATACTAATAGCTTTTTCTAATGACTCACAAGAAAGAGTATGATATATATATTCTGCTTCTTGGTTTGGTGACATTTTATTGTAGATTAAATTCTTCATTGTTATTCCTGAGTTATTAGAGTTCAAAAAGATCACTGAAAGAATAGAAGAAAAGGACTGGTTATTTTTCCCTTTTTTCCCTGTTCTTATCTGTCGATTTGTGAACTATTGTTCATTATACTACAATAATGAAGAACAAAAGTATTTTTATTACTTAAAATGATAATTTTAATTCCCGGACTTCGGCATTTTTAAGATGAGGAATCGCACATATTTCATGGGGATTCTTATTTAAAAAAGCCAGAGTTAGCAATTGTAAAGTATCGCCATGAGAAACTAGTAAAATTTGCTGATCTTGATATTTAGTTTCCAGTTGACAGATTAATTCAGTGGTTCGGTTTGTTACAGACTCAACACTTTCTACCTGATATTGTTTATTATTATAGTTAAGTTTATCTTTTTCCCAAACTTCCTTATACTTTTGATTGGGCTGTAATTCCAAGATTCCAAAATTACGTTCATGTAATTGATCAGTGTAGAGTATTGAGTTTACTCCTATTTGCTGAGCAATAATTTGGGCGGTTTCTTTGGCTCTCAAAAAGTCCGAAGATAAAATAACTGGTTTATTCCATACTTCTCTGTATGTCTTTATGTTGACAATTACTTGTTCTTTTCCTTTAGTGGTTAATCCATAACCACCAATTCCATTCTCTGGATGGCTAACAATTTTTCCTAATACATTAGCTTGACTTTCACCATGCCGAATGGCAAAATACAGATTCTTTAACTTGGATAATTTTAGTAGATGATTCATGGATTTATGATTAACATAAAAACAATATTTTATCCAGTTATTTTATTTATTCGCTGTAATAGAGTATACAGATTTTTTTCTATTGATCTTTTGTAAATATATCTTTAAAATATGTCATATTAAAATATTTTTGGTAGTAGAATACCTGTCTTTTTTTTGTATTCAACAAATTCTTCAGCAAATTTTTCCCTTAAATATTGTTCCTCTTCCTTGATAAATAAAAAAAAGAGAATGAGTAACAGGACTACACCTGTTAAAAATAACCAAGAGTTTATTAGTAACCCAGTGCCTGGAATAATGAAAAGAATTAAAGTTGTATACATTGGATGACGAGATAAAGCAAAAATCCCAGATGTGAGTAGCTTTTTTTCTTTAAATCCTTTTACCATGGCAACAGCTGCTATAACATGTCCGATTAAACCAATAATCAACAATACTAGTCCAACACTAAAAAGATAGATATTAAATTGCTTGGTAATAAAAAAAACTGGCTGAAAGAAAAAAGTTAGAAAAACACATAACACTCCATAAGGGATACCTATGTATTCCAGTTTTTTTCCAATTCCTCTCATTGTCATTAAAGATCTCCTGGTTAAATTATTTCATTTTTGTGAATAAAATGAAATAAAATATAGAAACTATCTCAAGGTTTTGCAATAGGGATTTCTCCCCTTTTTAATAAATATGAGAATTAAACTTATTTTAACATAAAAAAAGATCTGCTTTTCTAATTTTCACTACTTAAAAAATTCATTTTTTTTAGGATTGACTCATAAACACCATGATTTTTGTTTTCTTAACTCTTCAAGGC
>JAKSBL010000311.1 GCA_022361115.1 Spirochaetota bacterium
TACCTTATTCTGTATCTCTAGCATCAAAATAAGCATTTAAAGTTTGATTCAAACTATCAATAACATCTGGTGTGCTTGTATTTATTACTTTTGCTACAATTGGTTTATTAGGATTTTTTTGATTTAAAATTTTAAATCCTTCATATTTTTTATTTATGAATGAATCATCGACACCATATGAATATTCATCTTTACCAAATTTAAATCTTGGCTCCTCTGGCCCTTCATGATTTACAGGACTGAAATCCAGATTGTTTTCTGGTTCCTGGCTTAGAGTGACTTTGTCATTTAAAAACATAGCGGATCTTTGCCAGATATTACTATCCAAACCACGATTATAAACTGCTGTTTTTATTTCTGTATTACCTACCTGATATTGAATTTCTTGAACCAAATCTTTGACACCATCAATTATTGTATAATCTCTATTACTTTTATTAAAATTCCCTTTTTCATAATCTGATGGACTTTGCGCCATTGGCCCAATTCCCATTTCTCCATATTTTTTCTTAAACTCTTCTTTTAATACTTCTTTAACAAATGGATTACCCATGTTTTCTTTAAAATTTGCAGCTAACTTTTCGTTTACTAATGAATTGGTTTTTACTGCTGCATTATAAGACTCTAAAAGGGAATGATACTCTGCTTTTTTCTTTGCAAGAAATTCATTGCTTCCTTCATATTCGTATCCGGTTAATTCACCTTTCATTTCCATTAATTTCTCAGATAACTGGATTTGATCATTTTTCCTTTGTTTATAATTTTTTAAAAGGCTAAGAACATCATCTTTGGTTTCTAAATCTCTTTCTAATGCTTCAGAGCTTGTCATTTCTAGAAATTTGTCTCTTAGTTTAACTATATAATTTTCTTTAAAATTTGGAGAATTTTCTATACTATTCATTTGAGGAGGATTACTTCTGAAATTAGGTATTATCCCTTGAATTTCATTTTGATTTATTGGTTGTTCTAATGAAGGATCAGGAAGTGCTTTATCCTTTTCCCTAACTTCAAGCATAGTATGCTGTATATCTTGATTATCAGCTTTACTGGCTATCAATTCAGCAATAGTAGTAATATCCATTCTGGAATCTTTTTTTGGTAAGTTTATGTTTTGCAGTTCTGCTGTCGGGTATTGTGTTGTGTCAGGTTGAATGATTTTTTGCTTATCCAACTCTACCTGTTGTCTGGCAGAATCATTTTTAATCTGCTTCTTAGCATA
>JAKSBL010000460.1 GCA_022361115.1 Spirochaetota bacterium
TAAAATTCCTAAGAAAATTAAAAATCTGGCATACCGTTCTGTTTTATCCTTAAAGATGAAAGAGGATAACGTTGTTATTTTTGATGAAATCAAATTGGAATCTGCTAAAACAAAAGAACTAAACAGTATGTTAAAAGATGTAATTAGTTCTCCTAAAGCTAAATTGGTTGTTACCAGTAGCGAAAATGATTTATTGATCAAAAGGGCTGGTAAAAATCTTCCCTGGCTTCAGGTAATGGATTTTCAAAGATTAAATGTTCATGCTCTTTTTTATAGTGATAAATTGGTTTTTACAGCAGAAGCAGTTAAGAATCTGGATAATTTACTGAACAAGATAAAGGTAGAAGGATAGTCTTATGAAAAGTGAAGAAATCATCTTAAGGCCGGTAGTGACAGAAAAAAGCACCACTATTCGGGAAAAAGAAAACAAATATGTATTTATCGTTAGTGTAAAAGCAAACAAACTAATGGTTAAGCAAGCTATTAAAGATTTGTTTCAGGTAACTCCAACTCAGATAAATATTATCAATGTTAAAGGCAAGAAAAAACGAGTAAGATATAAATATGGATATACAGCCGCATATAAAAAAGCAATTGTGACATTGGCTAAAGAAGATAAAATTACCATATTTGAAGGCGCATAAGAGATAGGGAGATTGACAATGGGAATTAAGAGATACAAACCAATCACACCTGGTTTACGACAGAAAACTTCATTAACTTTTGAAGAAATAACATGTGACAAACCTCTAAAAAGCTTAACTAAAGGTAAAAAAAGAATTAGTGGTCGTATGGCTACTGGACGCCTTTCAATGAGAAGAAGAGGTGGTGCTCATAAAAGAAAATTAAGAACAATAGATTTTAAAAGAAATAAATTTGGTATTCCTGCAAAAGTGCAGACTATTGAATACGATCCAAATCGAACAGCAAATATTGCATTATTGGCTTATGCTGATGGAGAAAAAAGATATATTATCTGTCCAGATAAGTTAAAAATTGGTGATTCGGTAATTTCTGGTGAGAAAGAAGCGATTCAACCTGGTAATGCGATGAAACTAAAAAATATTCCAATTGGAACTATTGTACACAATATTGAAATGCAGCCTGGCAGAGGTGCTCAAATCTCACGTTCAGCTGGATGTAGTGCACAATTATCTGGTTTAGAAGGAAAAAATGCTGTTATAAAATTACCATCTGGAGAAATGCGTCTTATCAATAAAGACTGTATGGCAACTGTTGGATTAGTTGGTAATGTAGATACTCAGAATGTAGTTATTGGAAAAGCAGGAAGAAACCGCTGGAAAGGTAAACGACCTAAAGTTCGTGGTACTGCAATGAACCCGGTTGATCACCCACATGGGGGTGGTGAAGGCCGAAATAAAGGTGGAAGACACCCTGTATCACCCTGGGGTGTTCCTACTAAAGGTTATAAGACTCGAAAGAAAAAGAAACCATCTACAAAAATGATTATCAGAAGAAGAAAATAGTAGGAGATTAAAATGTCAAGAAGTGTAAAAAAAGGTCCGTTTATAGATAAGCACTTATATAAGAAAATAATTGAAATGAAAGATTCCGCTAAAAAGCGTCCTATAAAAACTTGGTCTAGAAGATCAACTATTTTTCCTGAAATGGTAGGATTAACCATTAACGTTTATAATGGAAAAAAATTTATTCCTGTATATGTTACAGAAAACCTGGTTGGACATAAATTAGGTGAATTTTCACCCACCCGAACATTTAAAGGACACGCTGGATCAGAAAAAAAGGGAAAGGGGTAAGGTAAAGATATGGAAGCAAAAGCAATAGCAAAATTTATCAGAATATCACCCTTCAAGGTGCGACGAATTGCCAATGAAGTAAGAAATATGGGTGTTTTAGAAGCAGAAGCATATTTATCCGTTCTTCCTAATAAAGGAGCTGGAATTTTAAAAAAAGTCATTCATTCTGCTAGAAGCAATCTGTTAAATAAAGATAAAAATTTGGATGAAGAAAATATTTATATATCCCAATTATATATTGATGGTGGCCCAACAATGAAGAGATTTCATCCTATTTCCAGGGGGCGTGCCGCTAAAATATTAAAAAGAACATCACACATAACTGTTGAAGTGAAGACTCGAGAAGGAGATATCTAATGGGACAAAAAGTTAATCCAGTAGGAATTAGAATTGGTGTAACAAAGAACTGGGATTCAGTCTGGTATGCAGATAAAAAAGGTTATAAAAAAGCCTTACATGAAGATATACAAATCAGAAAATTAATTAATGATTATCAGTTTAGCCCTGATAAAGATAAAAAGGTTTCTCCTGAAATCTCTAAAATTGAGATTTTAAGAAAGCCAGATCGTGTATTAGTAGTTGTACATTCTTCACGGCCTGGAGTTATTATTGGTGTTGATGGAAAACATATCATGGATATTTCCAGCAAAATCAATAAAATTGTATCTCTTAAAGTTGAAGTGAAGATTAAAGAGATTAAACAACCGGAAAAGGATGCACAATTGATTGCAAATAATGTTGCTAGGCAACTAACAAATAGAATGCCTTTTAGAAGGGTAATGAAGAAAGCCATAGCTGATGCAAAAAAATCAGGTGTTGGTGGTATTAAAATTCAGTGTTCTGGCCGTCTTGGCGGTGCTGATATGGCTCGAACAGAATGGTACCGTGAAGGAAGAATTCCTCTTCATACTTTAAGAGCTGATATTGATTACGGTTTATCCACAGCTTTTACTACCTATGGAACAACAGGTGTTAAAGTATGGATATTTAAAAGAGAGGTATTAAAAAGAGAAGCAAAAACTGATGCTGGCCAGTTAGTGAAGAAGTCTAAAAAACCAGCAAAAGAAAAAACCGAAAAATAAAAATTTGATCAGAAAAAATACTATCAAGGTTGGAGAATAAATTATGTTAATGCCAAAAAGAACAAAGTACAGAAAAGGTCAGAGATGGAAATTCAAAGGAAAAGCAACAAGAGGAAATAAGGTAGTATTTGGTGATTTTGGAATGATGGCAACTGAACCAAAGCTTATTACCAATAGACAAATTGAGGCAGCACGAAGAACCATTACAAGAACTTTGAAAAGGACTGGTCGAACCTGGATTACAGTATTTCCAGATGTTCCTTATACAAAAAAGCCTTCTGAAACTCGTATGGGTAATGGAAAAGGTAATTTAGAATATTATGTTGCTCACGTTTTACCTGGTAAAGTTTTATTTGAGGTTTCCGGTATTTCAGAAGAATTAGCAAAAAGAGCATTCTGGTTAGCCGGTCAAAAATTGCCTATTGGTACTAAGATGATCAAGCGAGAAACATTATAATACTGATATTGTAAGTAGTAAAGGAAAGAGAGATTGGCTATGAAAACTAAGGAATTACGTGAAAAATCCAATGCTGAATTGATAAAAGATAAGTCAAAATTAGTAAAAGATCTTAATGAGATGAGATTTAAAAAGGTAATTAGCGTTTTAGAGAATCCTTTAAAAATGAGAACTATACGCAGAGAAATTGCCAGAATCAATACGATTCTTTATGAACGTGAAATTGAAAAAATTAGAAGCGGAAATTTAAACACAGGGGAAAATAAATGAGTGACGTTAAAAAGAATCCAAAAACCATGAGTGGTGTAGTAGTCAGTGATAAGATGGATAAGACTATTGTTGTCCTAGTGGAAGACAAAGTAATGCATCCTTTATATAAAAAATATGTGAAAAAATCAAAACGATATAAAGCTCATGATGAAAAGAATGAGTGCCGAATTGGTGATTTTGTTAAAATTCAAAGTACACGTCCACTCAGTAAACAGAAACAGTGGGAAATGATTGAAATCATTACCAAGGCAGTGTAAGGGGGAAGTATGATACAGGTAGAGAGTGTATTAAAGGTTGCAGATAATAGTGGTGCAAAGATGGTAAAGTGTATTAAAGTGCTTGGTGGATCAAAAAGAAGATATGCTTCAGTTGGAGATATTATTGCTGTATCTGTAAAAGAAGTTATTCCTAATGGCCCCATAAAAAAAGGTACCAAATTACGTGGTGTTATTGTTAGAACTAAAAAAGAACTGAGACGAAAAGATGGTTCATATATAAAATTTGATGATAATGCATTAGTTATTATTGATGCTAATAATAATCCTAAAGGAACTCGTGTGTTTGGTCCTGTGGCTAGAGAATTAAGAGATAAGGATTTTATGAAAATCGTCTCTTTAGCACCGGAAGTACTTTAAAAGGAGTAAATGAAGATGTTAAAATATAAGAAATTAAAAAAAGGTGATAGTGTAAAAGTTGTTTCCGGAAAAGATTTGGGAAAACAGGGAAGAATTTTGGAAGTTAATCGTGATAAAGGAAGAGTTTTAGTTGAAGGTGTCAATATTGTTAAAAAAACTATGAGGAAATCTCAAGAAAATCCTCATGGTGGAATTAAAGATGTTGAAGCTTTTTTAGATATTTCTAATGTTCAATTAATTTGTCCAAAGTGTAAGAAAAGTACCCGTATTGCAATTAAAGAAGCAGATGACAAAAAAGTAAGAATTTGCAAAAAATGCAATGCAGAAGTTGAGTAGGAGATTCAAAATGGAGCCAAGATTAAAAGAGAGATATAAAAAAGAAATTAAAGCTAAGCTTCAAGAAGAATTCAAATTTTCTAATCCAATGCAAATCCCTAAAGTAAATAAAATTATTTTAAATATGGGCGTTGGTACAGCAGTTGCAGATAAGAAAAAATTGGATTCTGCTGTTGAAGAGCTTTCTTCAATTGCTGGCCAAAAAGCAATAAAAACCATTGCTAAAAAATCAATTGCTACTTTTAAAGTAAGAGAAGGTATGGAAATTGGTTGTAAAGTAACTTTACATGGCGATCGTATGTATGAATTTTTAGATCGTTTAATCAATATCGCTTTACCTCGTGTAAAGGACTTTAGAGGTGTGAAAGACACTGGCTTTGATGGCCGTGGAAATTTCTCATTAGGTATTACTGAACAGTTAATATTTCCTGAAATAGATTTTGATAAAATTGACGAAATCAAAGGCTTAAATGTAACAATTGTTACATCTACAAAAAATGATGAAGAAGCAAAAGCTTTGTTAAGATTTTTTGATATGCCTTTTAGAAAGAGATAGGAGTAAATCGTAATGGCTAGAAAAGCAATGATGGAAAAAACCAATAGAAAGCAAAAGTTTCAAGTAAGAAAATATAACCGATGTCCCATTTGTGGAAGACCTCGAGCCTATATGAGAAAATTTGATATGTGTAGAATTTGTTTTAGAAAATATGTTAGTCAGGGACAATTACCAGGCGTTACAAAGTCATCCTGGTAAATATTATTGTTGTAGATAAGAATTGGAATACAAAGGAGAACAGATAAATGGCTTGTCATGATCCAATAGCAGATATGTTAACCAAAATAAGAAATGCAATCATTGCAAAACATGAAAAAGTAAATATTGTTCCTTCAAAGGAAAAGTTGGAAATCATTAAGATTTTAAAAAATGAAGGATATATTAAAAACTTTAAAAAAGTTTCTGAAAACAATGCAACTTTTATTAAAGTGATTTTAAAATATGATGAAACTGGATTACCAGTTTTACAAGGTTTAAAAAGAATCAGTAAACCAGGGCGAAGAATTTATAAAGGATATAGAAATATACCACGTTTATATAACGGAATTGGAACAATAATTATTTCCACTTCAACTGGTATTACTACTGGTGATAAAGCAATTGAGCGTGAAGTTGGCGGTGAATTACTTTGTTCTGTCTGGTAAGAAATAAACCTTGACATTTTTTTAAATCTGTTATATATAGAGATGTTTCCAAAAATAACACTCAGGGGAAGTCTGACTATTTTCAGTTTCTAAATAGTCAGAATCAATTATTTTTATACAAAGATAGAGCAAAAATCTAGAAATCAATTGTAGATATAGAGAAATAAAAGGAATAGGATATGTCAAGAATAGGAAAATTACCCATAAAATTACCCAAAGGTGTAAATGTACAGATTAATA
>JAKSBL010000578.1 GCA_022361115.1 Spirochaetota bacterium
AACGGCTATTTTAAATTATCTCTATATTACTCTTGATCACTTATTTGCTCATATTAACACAGAATGTCAATATGTGAATCAAAAGGAATACCAACCTTTAAAAAAAGAATTTACCAAACAATCTCTGGTTTATATCAATTTTGTAAAAAAAGACACTTTTTTTCTTTTGAAAAGTTCCATGCTCCATCTACAATTTGCTATTCATAAGCTAAGAAAAGAAATGTTAGCAGGAAAAAAAATTGAACAAGAAACCAAAAAAATATTTTTTGTCAAACTCAGCCAGCTTATTTGTATATTTTTTGAAAAAATTGAGAAATTCGAAGTTTTTTATAATGAAAATCATCCTCTCTTTGATCAAAGTTATCAACAAACCTTAAACACCTATAGCCAGTATCTTTTTCAACTCTTAAAAGAGGAAACAAAAAATTCACTGGAAATCCTTTTTGTCATTTTTCAATTTCAATCTCTTTGTCCTGAATTAAACAACTTAAATAATAAACTTTATCAACGGATTATTTATATTTTAAAGAAGTTTTTTAACCGCAAAATCTATATTTTATCTTCAGTCATGTATTTAAAATCTTTAAAAAAGGAAGATTTTTTTCATACAGAAATTTTAAAAGTAAAATATCACATTGAACATAATCCGATTATTTCTTTGATTAACCTCTTTAATAATGAGCTTATGGCTATTCCCGATATCCCACCTGAAAAAAAAATATACTATCGAGCTAATTCTGAACTTATCATGATTCATGAAAAAATATTTGATATTAATAAGCTCATGTTTAATTACATCTATCAATTTCGGGTAAAACAAAAAAACCAGACAGAACAAATCAAGTTAGGATATTTAGAAAAAATTGAAATCGAAATGCGTAATATTTTCCAAATTGCAGCTAATCCCTATCTGATTACTGATTTAGGCCAACTCTATATTTTTTTTATTGATTCCTATATCAATAAAAACAAACTGGATTACCGGGAAGATTTAATCAGTCAGGCTTCAGCCGTAAAAATGGAAATCATGGATATCAATCCTACCAGTTTGTCACTAGCACTCCTTTATTCTAAATTAGGAAAATTTCAGCTGATTATTGATTATGATAATCCGATTCAATTAGGGTTAAATAAATCTGAACTCTCTCAAACTGAAAAAAACCGGATGTCAAACTTTATTGAGTATTCCAAAAAAATATTGCCTACTGAAGAACCTGGAATAAACTGGCCGGAAATTGTGCGAGCCATTGAAAATATCAGAGAACCTGTTTATACCAGAGAAAAAACCACTCCTTTAGATGCTCGAATCATAAAAGTTTTGTCTGCTATTTTGAATAAAATCAGCCGTCAAAATGTCGCTATTGCCAAAGTTTTTTCCCTTTTATATGAGGAAGCTTTTTTGCCCAGTCAAAATACCTGGGATTTAGATCCAATATTGATTTTTTATTTTAATACTTATTACTCAAGACAGCAGAGCAGTATTTTTTACGATGAATCAACTGGTGAAAAAGTAGAAGTGAAATTTGGGCATTTAAACAACTCATTAATTTACGAAAAAATCAATCAATTCATCAAAGATTTAATGGAAAATTCACACGGAACAAATCTCTCTGTTGAAGCCCAGATGGAGGAAATGGCAAAAATCAATGCAGAACCTCTATTTGTCAATAATCAACGAAAACACATATCCCAACTAGAAATTGAAGGTAATATTGACACAGAAAAAACGATTTATTTTGAAAAAGCACATATTGAAAAAGCAGATATTACCTATTTAGTGGAAATTCTCCAAAAATACCTGACTTGTTTAGGCCGAAGTAGTTATTTCAATATTTATAAACAAGTTTTAATTCAGCTCATAAATAATGCAAACAAAGGAAACTATAAAAGGGAGTTTTTTCATTATAAAAAAATGGATCTGGATTCCTATTACTGGCTAGGAGTGAAACGATTTCAGGAAGAATATAAAGTTCTGCTGCCAGAATTAAAACCTTTAGCAAAAAAACTCAAACTCTCTGTTAAAGTCGAGTTTTATATTTTTCAGAATGTCTTAACGATCACTGTATCCAATAATTATCGATACCTTTCCTATGAATTAGATTTGGTTGACCAGTGTATTTCAAAAGTCCGAAGCAGTAAGGATTTAAAAGATATTTATAATGCACCAATCGAAACTCAAGAAGGACAGGGAGTAGGTCTATCTCTTGCCTCGCTTTTCAATT
>JAKSBL010000029.1 GCA_022361115.1 Spirochaetota bacterium
ATTTATCTTTTCATTTTAAAAATATTGACCTGGATTGGGTAATTGAATTAAAAGAGCAGCACTTTGCTGATAAAGATAAATTTGAGTATGCCCCGCAAAATATCCAGGATGCAAAGGATTCTTATCAGAGGATCTTAGAAATCGTTGGAGACTTATCCGGTAATTTTATTGCCCCTTTAGCAGCAGAAGTAGATGAACAAGGTGCACATTATGAAAATGGCGAAGTAACGTATGCCAAGGGTACCCAAGAAGCACTGGATGTTTTAACTAAAGCCGATTTAATGGGTTTTACATTACCAAGAAAATTTGGCGGCTTAAACTGTCCGGTAACTATTTATTCTATGGCCATTGAAATGGTTTCCCGAGCAGATGCTGCTTTAATGAATCTCTTTGGTTTACAGGATATTGCAGAGACGGTTAACAAGTTTGCAGATGAAAATATTAAAGAACTGTTTTTACCCAGATTTTGTAATGGAGAAGTTACTGGTTCTATGGCTTTGACTGAACCAGATGCTGGTAGTGACTTACAAGCTGTCCAGTTAAAAGCTTTTCAAGATGAAGACGGGAAGTGGTATTTAAATGGAGTTAAAAGATTTATCACTAATGGATGCGGCCAAATTTCACTAGTTTTAGCAAGAAGTGAAGAAGGAACGAAAGATGGGCGTGGCCTATCCATGTTTCTCTATGAACGGGATGAACACATGATAATCCGACGAATTGAAAACAAATTGGGAATTCATGGTTCACCTACCTGTGAACTTCAATTTAATAATGCACCAGCTATTTTAATTGGTAAGCGGAAAATGGGGTTGATCCGGTATGTCATGTCTTTAATGAATGGTGCTCGTCTGGCAATTGCAGCACAAGGATTAGGAATTGCCGAAGCCGCCTACCAGGAGGCTTATAAGTATGCTGAAGAACGGGTGCAGTTTAAACAATCCATAAAAGAGTTTTTACCAGTTAGTGAAATGCTGGCTAACATGCGTTTAAAAATTGAAGCTGGGCGGACACTTCTTTATGAAACATCCAAAATTGTAGATATAAAGGATGGCTTAGAAGAATTAATCAAAGAGCATCCGGAAAAATCAAATGAGCTAAGACCACAGCTAAAAAGATATACCAATTATGCTGCCCTTTTTACCCCTTTAGCTAAAGCATATAACACAGAAATAGCCAATGAAGTTGCTTATGATGGTATTCAAATCCATGGTGGGACAGGTTTTATGAAAGAATTTAATGCTGAACGCCACTATCGAGATGCCAGAATCACTAATATATACGAAA
>JAKSBL010000114.1 GCA_022361115.1 Spirochaetota bacterium
ATCCCTATTATTTTTTCTTTATTTAAAAGATTTGAATGAAATAAAAACTGGATTGATCTGTATTATTACTTTTATGGTCATTCTGTTTTTTTGGGGAATTATTGAATTTAATGTGTTTCGAGCTGATTTAATGGACAATGGCATTCATGAAAGCCTCTTAACATCATTATCGAAGTTCAGGCCAAAATTATCTTTTGGTAATACTAATTATTTTGCGGGTTACTTACTAGGATTACTCCCTTTAGCTTGTATTTCACCCTTTGTGATGTTTAAAAAAATAGAAAATCATCAAAAACGCTTTTTAGTACGTATTATTGTTTTTACTTTGATCTTTCTAATTGGCTTGGGATCTTTGATAATGACTCAGTGTACTGGTACTATCCCAGGGATATATTTAGGGATGTTGGTGTTTATGCTAACTATTACATTTATCTCTGATATAAACAAAAAAATAAAAACTTTGCTACTGATTTTAATTTGCGTCTTTTTTATTTTAGCGCCTGTTTTAATATTTACAAATCCTGACATAATAAAACCGATCCATCCCAGATTAGCATATAAAGTTAATAATCTTGATTATTCTTTCCAAGATCGAATGAATGGCTGGATAGGTGGATTAGAGTTATTTAAAAAACATCCTGTTTTTGGGGCAGGATTAGGTACAGTTTATGCCGCATCATTTAAATATGCATCTAAATTCTTTTATCTCTATTCAAAAAGTAGTTCTTTTAAACATTCCCATAGTGAATATATCGAAGTGTTGGCAGAAGGTGGTTTACTGGGGATGTTTTTATTTCTTTTTTTAGTTGGATCAGTAATATTTCTTCTCTTAAGAAATATCTACTTTAGAAAATATTCTAAAGACTATCAACTTATTGCCTTGGGGGTAGTTGCCGGGATATTGGGTATGCTAGGTCACCAATTTTTTAGTCTCACTCTGAGAATGAGTGTAACCATGAGTGTGTTTTTTTCATTATTGGGAATTGGTTTGTTTTTGCTTTCCTATGGTGATTTTTTAAATGAATCCGAAAAAAAATCAAAGAAAAATAAAAATGAATCTCTGGATTCGAATACTGTTTTTAGTTTAATGCTGGATTATAAAAAGGGCCTGGTGGTAATCGGAGTCTTAGTTCTACTGTTGATTATTTCTTTTTTTCTGTTTCTTCCTTTATATTCAGCTGAAACAAATGTAGCAAAAGTGCTTCCTATTGGCGCTCATCCGAATAAAGATACTAATTTTCAGTTAAAAAAAGCGATTAAAAATATGCCGAATAATCCCTATATTTGGACTTATAAATATACATTTGATTTTGAAATCCAATTAATGAGGGAGGGAAATCGTTCAAATATTCAAGAACCGGAAAAACTATTAGATTTTTTAGAAAAACGATATTTAGAAGTAGAAAGGGATCTGGATACCCTTAATAAAATCATTCCAGATTATCAAGATGTTTGGTCAAAATATGTAAATCTTTATCTCATACGCAGTAATTATTTGAAAGCTCTTTCTACTAGAATAAATACTTATCAAGGCCTGAATTTGAAAAATGAGTACATCAAGACCAGGAAACTTATGTTAAAAAATATAGATCGCAGCTTAAGTAAAAATTTTTTAAATATTAGTAACCATGTTTATAAGTTAATTATTCTATCTGAGTTTGGAGAAAAAGAACATTATAGAAATGTTCTAAAGGATTACATGTTAAGTCAAATCATGATAAAAAACTCCAAATCAAAATTGAGGTTAGTAAAAGAACAATGTGAAATCAAATTTAGTGATGAGCCAAATCAAGTTCAGAAAAGAAATGAAAAGTATTATTTTAATATCGATGAAGGATGGATATCAGAATTGACAGAAAAGTATTTCCAATATCAAGATATCAATACTTTATTTTCATCTTTAAAAAATGAAACAAAAAAATTATTTGAAATTTATGAACAACTATAAAACTGGCTTCGTGCTGCTAATTATATCTTGTTTGTCATTGATTTTTCCTTCTTGCTTAAGTAATAAAACAGATGTAGAGGATTCCAATCTGAGAGACACTCTCTTTCCTGATAGATTTGAAAAGGGGGAATATTTTAATGAGGTATTAAATTTTAGAATACAATTTTCTAATGACTGGCAATTGAAAATCGATAGTAGCCAGTTTACTGCATCAGAAAAAGAGTATGCTGAGTATTTTAAATCTGTTGAAGGTGAAGTTTTATTTATTGGCTATCATGATGATGAAAAAATAGGTGTTCGTTCAACCTGTGAATTGGTTCAAGCAGATTATGAAACTCATTTTAAGAATCTACAGAAAATCACTTCAAATATTACTAAAAAATATCAAGTAAAATTTAAACAATCTGATCTAGTGACCTTTACAACATTTGAAGCCTATCAAGTCATTTTTGATTTAGTTATTAATGAGAATAATCAATATACTTTTGATTCTCTCTATTTTAAAAATAACTCTTATTTAATTAAATTGGAATTCTGGATGGAAAAAGACCTTTATGAAAATAAAGTTGATTTTCTTAAATCTATTAAAAACTCCATTTCCATTGGGGCATTCCATGATGCACCAAAAAGTAACCCGGACTTATCAACAGATATCACTTCAAAATAAAAACAGATCAAAAATCTTGACTTTTTCCCTGTGGAAATAAAAAAATTATATTTTTAAGCTTTAAAAATCGATAAAATATAATATAATATAATGTAATAAATGAAAGTTGGGATAAATTTATCCTGAAGAATGACAAAAGGATTGCGTTTTGGATCAGAAAGTTCAATATAAAACAGTAAAAGAAAAATATAAAAAAGGTGATATTATCCTTTTACAAGGAACTGGACAATCTGATATTTGCTTATTAAATGAAGGTGCAATTGAAGTAAAACGTTGTGGAGAAAACATTAAAGGATATACAGAAAAAGAGATCATTACCAAGAGTAAACGAATTGGTGTGATTGCCGGGCCATCTATTATTGGGATGGAAAATCTCCTAACTACTGCTGATCATCACAAATCTTTTATTGCAATGTCTGAGTGTCAGGTAACAAAATTTGTTATTCCTTCTAACAACTTATTGAATTTTTTCAGGACAACTCCTCAAATTGCTATGAATGTACTTTTAACAATGAAAGACTTTGCTATTAAAAGTATCATGAATCTCAAGAAATTTGTGCAGTTTAAAGGAGAAATTGAGAAACTGATTGATAATTTCAATTTATTATATCATCATATGGAAGAGGTGAGTGACAACGACTTAATAAAAGCTTTTAAATCTAATGGAGGAGTATTTCCTCCAAAGATTGAGGGAAATTTTCTGACAGAAAATTTTTCGACTTTATTAGGTAAAGTTTATGGGGACCCTGGGTATGATCCTAATGCTAAATTTCAGGGTAAAAAAATTGAATTCTACCATCACCTTTTAAAAACCAGGCCTGATTCTTTTATTAAAATTATTTCTTCTCAAATATCAGTTTTTACCTATATCTATAATGATTTAGCTCAAATTATTAATGAAATCTCTTTTGAAACAGAAAAATTTGCGTCTAGTATTGATGATCAGTTAAACTATTTTTTTTATGATACTTATTCTCCCTTTAATCGAATCGTAGAAGATATTGAGAAAATATTAAATCATCCTGCTTGTGGTAGTTCAATTACCAAGGCTATAATCGCTATTTGTCGAAAAATTGATCATATGAATAAACAGTTATGTGGAATAGAACATACTGAAATGTTTCCAAAATTAGACTTGCTCACTAAAGTTAAAGCAGCTCAAGGGCCAGTTAAAGAGAATCGGGAAGAAAAGTATCGTCCTATGTTAAGAAATTCTCAGAATATTATTGTGGATTATGCTAAACTGACTGATGATGAAAAAGAACAGATTCATAGCAATATTGCCGATATACGAAAAATTGATTTTCAAGATCCTACTGGCAAAGATTCCCGTACTATTATACGGAGATTACAAGCTGATTTTTTTATCCTTTTTCGCAAAATTGCCTTACGTTGTATCGATGATATAAATAAAGCCCCTCTTCCGGTTCAGCTTTTTCTGTCTTTTGGTTTTATAGATGAAAACTTATTGACTGAGGAGCAATTAGAATTTTTGGTAAATTCTTTAAGTTTTTTTATCAAAAAGCAGGAATTGGAATACCCTATTATTACTGCATTTCAGTATTTGCAATTAATCTATACTGATGAAGAAAGCCCTGGATTATCAGCTGGGGGTGAAGAATTTAATAAAATACTTCGTAAAAATGTTCGTAATGCTGAAGCTGAAGATACACCAGAAGGAAAGTTGATTTTTGAACTGGATAATATATTAAAAGAAAGTATGCGTATTACTTCAGATAATCCCCGTGCATATATTCCTTATTTAATTGAAACCTCTTTTAAAGGTCCTCTCAACAATGTATTGAATACACCTAGAAAACTGGAAGCATTTATTAAAAACATAAATTATGTTGATTATACACTCTTTTTCAGAGAACTGACTTGGAAAATACCAGGTAAAAGTGAATTGATTAAAAAAGAAGTGAAGCCATACATGATTTTAGTTCCAAACTCTGGAATCCGGGTACAATTATGGCAGGAGTTAGTTGGCAACTCTCGTTCTTCCCGGGGCAGATTTATTGTTCCGGCAATTTTTAATGGAGATTTAAATAAATCTCTGATTACTACTTTTGGTCATTTTCGCTGGGAATTAAACAAGATGATAGCTGGTAGTAATTGGATGGACCCAGTGGAAGGTGGCTTTGTTGGAGCATATTATGATTATACTCAATATTATCAAAAGATGAATGATCTCTCATTAGAGGCTAAAGATGTCATTAAACAGCTTTTTTATAAAATTAAGATTGATAGAGATCGTTTTGCTCATGACTACGAAATTTGGTTATCCTATGAAAAAGACGGTATTGCAAAAATGAATAAAGTGGTTCGGGCAATATTTTTTCGTTATATTCCTTTCCCTATAGATATCAGAGAAAAGTTGCAATTTTTACCACTATTTGAACATCTTAATACAAAATTTCTTAACATTAGAAGGAGAGATTTCCGTTCTTTAGAGGCGCGATATCATAAGTATGTTGATGAAAGTGGAAATCTTCCAGAAGATTTACAAGCTTATCTTGATATGATGAAAAATTAAAATATCATGAAGCAAAAATCAAATGGCTTGCCAAAGAAGACTAAGTATTCAAAATTAGATAAATTCCAGCTTATTAAAAAAACCAAAAGAAAATCCTATATTATTAAGAAGTTAAAAGCACTCATTGAAGTTAATTCTTTGATTAATTCATCCCTGAATAAAGATATTGTTTTAAAAAATATACTGGATCATACTAAAGCAATTATGAATTGTACTAAAAGTAGCATCTTATTAGTAGAACCAGAATCAAATGAATTAAAATTTGCTGTCTTAACCAATGAAGAAGAGCAGAAACAGTTAAAAGATATCCGTTTAAAAATGGGAGAGGGAATTGCTGGTACTGTATGGCGTCAGGGAACCCCATTGTTAATCAGGGATGCAACAAAAGATAGGCGATTTTCTGCAAAAGCAGATAAAAAAACTGAGTACCGCACTACTTCAATTGTAGCAGTCCCTTTAGTTGTGAATGGAAAAATCATTGGTGTTATGGAAGCAATCAATAAGTTAAATTTATCTCCTTTTAACCGTTTTGACATGGAAATTATGCAGAACCTTGCTTTACAGGCTGCGGTAGCAATTGAAAATGCTAAACTTTATGAATTAGCCATTACTGACGGACTAACTCGTTTATTTATCCATCGTTATTTCCAAAAAAGATTAGAAGAAGAGATGAATCGTTCTTTTCGTTATGGTAGTGATTTATCAATCGTCATGGCTGACATTGATTTTTTTAAAAGATTAAATGATAATTATGGACATTTAGCCGGGGATGAAATTCTCATTCGGACCGCTGAATTAATAAAAAAAAATTGTCGCTCTAGTGATATTGCCTGTCGTTATGGGGGTGAAGAGTTATCTATTATTTTACCAGAAGCTGATTTAAAAGGCGCTGTGTTTTTTGCCGATAAATTACGCAGCATTATTGAAAAAATGGTAGTAAATTTTCTAGAACGTGAACTAAGAATTACTATTTCATTAGGCGTAGCCTCTTTAAAAGAGGATCAGCCAAAAAGTAAAGCAGATTTTATTAGTATGGCTGATCAGGCACTCTATCATTCAAAAAATAGTGGACGAAATAAAGTAACTGCTTTTAATGCTATTAAATGAGCAAAAGTTTTATTTTAACAAGTCATTTAATTGTTCTATAATCTTTTCTTTTTCTCTGTTTTTATCTACACTTTTAATAATGTTTTCAATCTTTGATCGTTGAGAATGGGAAATATTTTTATTTTTTATATTCAAACGTAATTGTTCCAGTTTTTCAACAATAGGTATAAAAAAATCTTTTTTCCTAACCTGTATTTTAAAATCAAAATCACCAGCTAACATTCGATCTAGGGAGATTCTGATTCGGTAGATAGGACCTGCTATTCTATGGGAAAAAAAGATGGTATACGTTGCAATACTACATAAGATAAATAAACTGGTCCATAGGATTGGAAAAATCACTACATAAAACATTTTTGTAACTTTGATATTAGTCGTATAAGTGGGGTTAAGAGCAGATTCATCTACATTTAAGACAGGATCATCGATCTGATAATTTGGGTTTGAATAAGGATTAAGACAAAAATACTCTTTTTTATTTTGCTTTTTGATTAAGTACACATCAATTTCTTCTGTATCATATTTAAAAATCGGATATCCTTGGCTGGTAATGTAAGATCTGGATTTAATTTCAATATTTTGATCCAGTTTATTTGCTCCTAATATAGATAATTGATAGTAATAAAGGGCTGCAAGTCCAAAACAAAACAGAACAGTTAAAATGATAATTACCAGGTATTTACCAATAAAGTTAAGCTGAAAGGATTTATCTATTAAATAAATTAATCTTTTTGAAGTCTTCACAACAAATCCTCCTTATTACAAGATATTTTAACTTGAAAGTAGAAAAATAGCAATATAAATCCTGTTTTAATCAGAAATAGAGTTATTTTTTTATTGTTTAAAATTTGTAGAAATAATTGAGGTCTTGTGAATAAATTTAAATTGGTCTATTTTCACAAAGATTTTTTAAAAATTGAATTAATCTCTGTAAGAAAGATATTATATTAATTAAGGCGAATATTAAAAATAATACTCTTGTTGGAAATGCTGCATCTTTTTTGGAGTTGGATTTTTATTTTCACCATGTGCTTTGCGGAATTCCTCAAGTATCTTTTTTTCTTCTCTGGAAAGATTCGCTGGAACTTCAATAGTTACTTTTATATAGAGATCTCCCCGACGATTTGAATTTTCTAAATAAGGTACACCAGCATTTTTTATTCTTAATATTTTACCATTTTCACATGCAGAAGGAATTTTTAATTTAATAGTCTTGTTGTCCAGAGAACGTACAGAAATATCATCCCCTAAAACTGCTTGAGTATAACTAATGGGGATTTCTATCATTAAGTTATTGTCTTCCCGAATAAAATACTCATGAGGTTGAACTCGAAATTTTATATGCAGGTCACCAGATGGTGCACCGCTTTCACCTGCATCTCCTTCACCTCTAATGATAATCCTTTTACCATTATCAATACCTGCAGGAATTTTAACATTTTTTGTGACCTTCTTCCGTTTTACTCCAGATCCGCCGCAGGAATTACAGGGGTTTTCAATGATTTCTCCAGCACCATGACAACGAGGACAGGTCGTTGCAATAGAGAAAAAACCCTGGCTTCTTCTGATTTGACCGGAACCACCACATTCAGGACATAATTTTTTCCCACTTCCCGACTTTGAACCACTGCCACTACAGGTCTCACATTTTTCCTGGCGATCATATGTTATATCAACGGTTTTACCAAATGCAGCATCTTCTAAAGAAATCTCCAGTGTATAAAGTAAATCATTTCCCCTTTGGGTTCTGCGTCCGCCGCTGCGTCGCCCTCCGGATGAAAAACCACCACCAAAGAATGAGCTAAAAATATCTTCAAAGCCAGAAAAGATGTCATCAAATCCTGTGCCTCCAAATCCTTCAAAAGGATTCCCTCCGGCACCCATACCTTCAACACCAGCAAACCCAAATTGATCATATCTTTGTCGTTTTTCTTTGTCTGCTAAAACAGTATAAGCTTCTGTTGCTTCTTTAAATTTTACTTCTGCTTCTTTGTCATCAGGATTTTTATCAGGATGATATTTCATTGCTAATTTACGATAAGATTTTTTAATTTCATCAGTAGAAGCAGATTTATTTAAACCCAGAACTTCATAATAGTCACGTTTTGCCATGTTAGATATGTTCTCCAGTTTATCGATTCAAAATTATTCAGTCTATACTTAAATTATAGTATTGATCTTTTATCATGATAAAAGAATAAAGTACAGAAAAATCTAGCAAAAACCTAATAGATCTTTCAATAGTTATCCTTTAAAAGTACACAAAGAACACAGAGTTAGTTTTTCTGTGTTCTTTATGAGTTTTTTTATTAGTAATGATTGTATTTTATTTTTTTGCTTCCTCATCATCAACAACTTCGTAATCTGCATCTTCAACATTTGAATTGTTTTGTTGAGGATTGTCGCCTTCCTGAGGTCCAGCTCCATCTCCAGGTTGCTGTGCTTGAGTATTTTTATAGATCTCTTCAGCTAATTTATAAGAAGCTTTTTGTAAATCCTCAGTCTTAGCTTTGATTTGATCCAGATCATTTGCATTTAAGCTGGCTTTTAATTCTTCAATAGCTTTTTTAATGTTTTCTTTATCTTCATCTGTAATCTTATCGCCCACTTCATTCATGGATTTTTCTGTTTGATAAATCATGTTATCAGCCAGGTTTTTTGCTTCCGTCATTTGCTGAAATTTTTCGTCTTCAGCAGCATGTTCTTCTGCTTCTTTGACCATTCTCTGAATTTCATCTTCTGATAGACCGGATGACGCTTCAATTCTGATTTTTTGTTCTTTACCTGTACCTAAATCTTTAGCACTTACATGTAAAATACCATTAGCATCAATATCAAAGATGACTTCAATTTGTGGTACTCCTCTTGGCGCAGGTGGAATACCTACCAGATCAAATTTTCCAATTACTCGATTGTCTTTAGCCATTTTTCTCTCTCCCTGTAATACCAGGATAGATACAGCTGTTTGATTATCAGCAGCAGTAGAGAAAATTTGTTTTTCAGTTTTTGGAATAGTGGTATTTTTAGGAATTAAAACTGTATTTACGCCACCAAGAGTTTCAATACCCAGTGATAAAGGTGTTACGTCTAATAAAAGGATATCTTTTACATTACCAGAGAGAACACCACCTTGAATAGCTGCACCCACGGCTACGGCTTCATCAGGATTTACTCCTTTGGAAGGGTCTTTGCCAAAAAATTCTTTAACGACTTGCTGAACCATTGGAATACGTGTAGAACCACCAACCAGAATCACTTCATCTACTTCAGAAGCAGAGATTTCAGCATCCTGTAATGCGATTCGACAGGGTTCAGTAGTACCTCTGATCAGATCACCTATTAATTGTTCAAATTTTGCTCGGCTTAAGGAAAGTTGTAAGTGTTTTGGTCCAGACTGATCTGCTGTAATAAATGGTAAATTGATATCTGTATTTTGCTTGTTAGATAATTCAATTTTAGCTTTTTCAGCAGCTTCTTTTAAACGCTGTAATGCCATTGTATCAGTAGAAAGATCAATACCAGAAGATTTCTTAAACTCTTCAATCATCCATTCAATAATTTTTGTATCAAAATTATCACCACCTAAATGAGTATTACCATTCGTTGATTTTACTTCAAAAACACCATCACCAATTTCTAAGATAGAAATATCAAAGGTACCACCACCTAAGTCATAAACAGCAATTTTTCCCTCTTTCTTTTTATCCATACCATAAGCGAGAGAAGCAGCTGTTGGTTCATTGATAATTCTTTTTACATCCAGACCTGCAATTCGGCCGGCATCTTTAGTTGCCTGACGCTGAGCATCATTAAAATATGCAGGAACAGTAATTACTGCTTCAGTAATTGTTTCACCTAAATAAGCTTCTGCGGTTTGTTTCATTTTTTGTAAAATAGCAGCACTGATTTCAGGTGGAGAATATTCTTTATTATCAATTTTTACTCTTACATCACTATTCGGGCCTTGTGAGATTTCATAGGGAATGAATTTGGTTTCTTCATTCACTTCATTAAATTTTCTTCCCATAAATCGTTTAATAGAATAGATGGTATTTTTTGGATTAGTTACCATCTGGTTTTTAGCAGGTTGGCCAACAATTCTTTCTCCTTTGGAAAAGCCAACTATAGAGGGGGTAGTTCTCTGTCCTTCTGAGTTTGTAATAACAACTGGCTCACTACCTTCCATTACAGAAACAACTGAGTTGGTTGTTCCCAGGTCAATACCAATGATTTTACCCATTTCTTCTTCTCCTTAATTCTTCAAAAATCTTTCGCTATATATTTCTTATAGATGCAATTTTTTAAATCACTATTGCTCTTTTTATTTAAATTTATCAATTATTATGATTGTTTTTTTCTTCACTGTTTTCTTCAGTTGTTGAATCATCATCAAGGGGTTTACCTACTTTTACCTGAGCCGGCCGGATGACTCGGTCATGGAGCATATAGCCTTTTCTAAAGATTTCAGTGATCATTTCAGTGGCAAATTTTCCTTCTTCCATCATCATTGCCTGGTGAATATTGGGATCAAAATCCTCTCCCTGGTCACCATATTTGGTAACACCATACTTTTTAAATAATAAGTCTAAAAACTGTTTTTCAATGATTTCAATCCCTTCCTGATAACTGGCAAAATCAATATTGCCGGTTTTTGCATGGTCAATTGCCCTCTGAAAATCATCCAAAATCGTTAATAAATCTTCAATAATTTTAAAGTTAGCATATTTTGCAAAATCCTGACGTTCTTGTTGGGATCTCTTTCGAATATTTTCAGCTTCTGCCAGACTCCGGCGATATTTATCGAAATTATCAGCCACTTCCCTGGTTTTCTCTTCAAGCTGTTTTTCTGTTTTATGCAATTGTTTTTCCATTTTATCATGGATTTTTAACAACTTTTTGTATTCTTTTTTTAGTTCATCTGGAGAGAGTTTGCTAATTTTATGTTCCACAACCTGACCTTCTTCTTGGTCTGGATGTGTTTCAGGAGTCTCAGTAGCAGTGTTTTTTTCTTGCTCCTTTTCCATTACCTCTTCTTTCATTTAACCATTCCTTATTAGTTATTTATATCAACAGCAAACTGCCTTTATTTTCATACCATAAATCCATTATTTTGAAAACCCATTTTCATGTGAAAACACATTATTGACTTTAAAATATTTTTAGTACTTTGATAGGTTCCTCAATAAATTTAAAATTGATTATTGAATTTAAATAGAGACTCTTACAAAAAATTATTTATCATCCCGCCTGTTTTTTTGCAAGTACCTCATAATCAGTTAAAAATTTATGGAAACAATAAGTTCCCATAAAGTAGAAGCAGCATACCATTTAGTTTTTTGATAAAATAATAAATAATCTGTAAAGGGTCAAGTAAATTATGAAAAAAGATGGATTCTTCTTTAAAAAGAGTGTTGATAGGTCACTTTTTCAATGATAACATTGACTTTTACCACAACTCGCCAGTTTCCTTCTACAATAAAAAAGAGGGGGGTTTCTTTTAAAAATACTTTACCTTTAATATTTAAAGGACGAGATTTTATTTTTTTTCGGGCTTTATAAAGAATAGCTTCCTGTAATGCTTTATGAAAAACCACTGTTCGTTGATCCCAGGCCAAACCTTCCGTTCCAATTGCCTGTCCGCCACTATACTGGGCAGATAATGCTTGAATTCCCTTAATAAACTGTTTATGATCATTTCTCAATTGATAAAGTGCTTGGAAGCGGTAAGTGTTTTCTTCTTTTTCCAGTTGTCTCAAAGTTAAATTATTATCTGCTTCATTGATTTGACTGATGAGTTGGACATGAAAACGGCTGGAGCGGTTGATAAATTTATTCTCAATTTGATAATCAAACCGATATCCGTAAATTATTGCCGAAAGGTATTCTAGTGTATCCTTTTTTGCTAAGCGAACTGCATCAGCTTCACTATATGTGGTGACAGTAAAGTCGTCTTCATAAGTATAGTGTTGTCCAAATGGGCCTTCTGAATAGAGAACAATGTAATTTTGATGAATTTGGGTTTGGGAAAACAGAAAGAAACCCAGAAAGAAAGATATATAATGGTAAAAAAGGATTTTTTTCATGCTGTTTAATCATTTTATCCGTAAAATTATCATTATAATCTTCGGTTGATTATTCAGTTACATTAATGATATTACTGGTATTCCATTTATGAGTTTTTGCTAGAGCAACAATTTGTTTTGCATTAATATAATAGAGTTTACCTTTAAACCGTACTAAGCCGCCATCAATAGAAGTTAATTTAAATTGATGCCTCACCCTTCCTAAAAAAATAGCTTGTCCCCAGTTTTCACAGTCTTTTAATTTAGGAATATGTTCTAAATAAACTGCTTTTATTGAATTTTTGGTCACACAGTTTCTTAATATTTCTTCCCATTTGTAACTTTTTTCCATATATAAAATCCTTTAAATTCCAGAAAAAATCAAATTTAAATTCCAAACTTTTTTATATTAGTTTATACTATATAATATTAAACCATTGTTAGCAAGGTAAAATATGAGTGATAAATTAAATGATCTTCAATTTAAAAGTTTTAGAGACATAATTTATAATGCCTCAGGTATTCACTTTACTGATGTTAACCGACCGATTTTAGAAAACCGCTTAAGAGATAGATTACGAAAAACCTCTATTGCCAGCCTGGATGAGTATTTAAAAAAGATTAAAACTGATGAAACAGAACTGAAAAATTTACTGGATGCGGTTACTACTAATTTAACCAGTTTTTTTCGGAATAAAGTTCATTTTGATGGATTTATCAATCATGTGATTCCAGATTTAAAAAAGAGAAAAGATGATCGGAAAATTAAGTTGTGGAGTGCTGGCTGTTCAACAGGAGAAGAACCTTATTCTTTGGGTATGGTATTATTGGACAAGTTAGGTCCTGGTTGGAAAATAGAGATCATAGCTTCTGATATTTCATTTAATGTATTAATGAAAGCTAAAGAAGGTTTTTATCAAAAAACTAAGACCACTGGTATTCCACCAGAGTATCTTTCTCGATTTATGATTGATGTTGGTGATGGTTATCAGGTAAAAGATGAATTGAAGAATATTATTCGTTTTGATTACCATAATTTAAGTAATGACTCTGGTTTAAGAAATTTTGATGTGATTTTTTGTCGAAATGTTATTATTTACTTTGATGCTGTTGCTCAAGAAAATGTTGTCAATGCATTCTATGGAGCCACAAATGACTATGGATACTTTTTTATTGGCCATTCTGAGTCCTTATTTGGGATGAAAACAAAGTATAAATTTACTAAAGTAGGAGATACTTGTCTCTACATGAAAAAAGAGGGTAGATTTAAAGATGAGTGATAAAATTCGTGCGATGATTATTGATGATTCTGCTATGATGCGTAATCTGGTAACCCGGGTACTTTCTAAAAGTCCGGAAATTGAAGTTGCTGGAACTGCATTAAACGGCAGATTTGGATTAAATAAATTAAACTCGTTAAAACCTGATATTATTGTCTTAGACCTGGAAATGCCTGAGATGAATGGTATTGAGTTTCTAAAGGAAAGAAACAAATTAGGCAATAAAACACCGGTGATTATCCTCTCATCCCATGCAAAGAAAGGGGCATCCATAACATTAGAAGCACTATCTTTAGGGGCATCGGATTTTATCTTAAAGCCTTCTGAACCTGGCGCTAATCTTGATGAAATTACCCGAAATTTAATTGAAATGGTTTTGGCTCTCGGTAAACCGGCTTCTTATCTGCCTATTGAGTTAGATAAGAATAAAGTGAGACGTCCCATTATTGCCGATAGCAAACTCAAGCTTCCTAAAATTGAAGTGGATCAATATATTCAATCTATTGCTCAAATTCCTGATATAAAACTGGTAGCTATTGGGATTTCCACTGGCGGACCAAATGCTTTAAGAGAAATTCTGCCTCTGTTTCCTAAAACTTTTCCTGTGCCAATTGTAATAGTCCAGCATATGCCTCCGGGATTTACTTATGAGTTTGCTGCTCATTTGAACAAAACCTGTCAGTTAGAGGTAAAAGAAGCTGCTGAAAATGATCTGGTGAAACCTGGAAGAATATTGATAGCTCCTGGAGATAAACATATCCGTTTTGAGAAGAAATCACTGGCTACCATTATAAAGCTGGATAATTCAGATCCAGTTAATGGCCATAAGCCATCAGTTGATGTGCTATTTGATTCAGCAGCTAAAACATATGGGATCAATACTCTTGGCTGTATTATGACTGGTATGGGAAGAGACGGTGCTGATAAAATTGGCAATATTTTACGCTTGGGAGGTATCACAATTAGTCAGGATCAGGAAACCAGTATTGTTTTTGGTATGCCCAAAGTGGCTATCATGAACAGGAATATACAGTTAATCCGTCCTTTAAAAGAGATTGCCCAAACGATAATGACTGTAGTTGAAAAGAAATCAATTGATTAATACATTATAGATGACAGACATTCAATTGTTAGATAAAATTCGTTCCGGATCTGAAGAAGGATTTTCCCTAAATTACGGAGTTAGACGGTGATGAGTCTTTGAGGGCTTATTGATAATCTGTCATGAACTATCTACCTCAATTCTTTAGCCCTTAATTTGCCCATCTCCTGCTCTTCGTGGTTTCTGTATTTATTATTATACCTAAAATGGTTCTTCTTTTAAATAGCAGTTTTCATTGTATTTTTCAATTTTCCAATTTATTTCCATGAGGGAATTCAAAAATCTGATATCATGGCTAACCAGCAATAAAGCAATGGGACAATTTTTTAGAAAGTTCTCCAGACAAACGATAGCTTCTAAATCCAGATGGTTAGTTGGTTCATCCATGATAATTATCTGGGGCGTTTTTAATAATCCCATAGCCAGCAATATTTTTTTTGTTTCTCCTGGACTGGGTAATGGACTGAATAGTAATCTTTTCGGTTCTGATCCTAATCTGGCAATCGTAATCATAATTGATCCTAGTTTATCATCAGCTAATTGATGGATCTGGTCCTTTAAAACGGTTGCTTGATCTATCTGAACTTCTTGAGGAATATAAAGGATTTTTTCTTTAGGAAGGGTAAGATGGTAGAGAATGTACCGAATCAGAGTAGATTTCCCTGAACCATTGGGACCAGTTATCCCAATCTTTTGTGCTGGTTTGATAAAGAGATCCGGGATTTGTAAACTTTTTTTAAGGCTTAAGGGGATGCTTTTTTTTGAAATTTCAATCAAGGTATTTTTTTTTGAAACTTCAAAATTCC
>JAKSBL010000620.1 GCA_022361115.1 Spirochaetota bacterium
AAGTTTTTTCTGCCCCCCAAGGTTGAACTGCAACAATTGGCTTGTTAAAAATCTTTTTTGAAATTTCAATTTCTTTATTTATCCATTTTGAATGTGTACTATAAACTCCTGCTAGCATAACAACACAATTCACTGGGGAAATTTGATTTTTAATGGCATTGAATAAAGCCATGTCATTTGGAGCGCTATGTATCGGATCATTTTTAGGAACTGAATAGTCGATCCAATTAAAATAGGAGTGTTCATTAAAAAAGTTAACCAATTTTTCGTATGCATCCCCGTAGGTCCAAGAATGACTTATAAAAAGACGATAATTTTTCAGTGGCGGCATGATCGATCCCTCCTGTATGAAATATTACCACATGAGATGATTGTGGCAGGTCTAAAAATATGAATATCCAATAACATTTAGAGATAAATAAAAATATTATCTCCATCATATAGCTAAAAAACGTTGCGCAAAATCACTTTCTTCATATGACTGTGTCAATAAAAAGTAAACAAAATACTTCAAGAGTGACATCAATTATTTTTATCTTTTTCGATTAAATCCTAATGTGCGATTTAGTCGTCAGCCCTTATAGAAATATATCTGGATCTGATGGTTCTATTGACTTCGTAATTGTTGTTGGCCCCAAAAGCAATTCATCTTCATCACCAGGTTCAGTACTTTTTGTAATCATCGTGGGACCAAAAATCAAATCATCTGGATCAGACGGTTCAATTGAGCGAGTTTTAGTTGTTGGTCCTAAAAATATTTCATCTGGGTCATCAGGTTCTACTGCAAGAGTCTTAATTGTTGGTCCCAAACTGATTTCATCTGGATCTGAGGGCTCTATTGTTGCAGTTTTTATTGTAGGCCCAAAAGACTTGGTCTTTTTATCAATGACGATTTCTTTGCCACTATTTATAGTATTTAATTGCCGTGCCGGATTATAATCAAATTTTGAAGGTTCAATGGAGTTCTCCTCTGAATAATTTACCAAATATGGAATGTTCATTTAACCTCCTATTTCAATTTAGGTTTTATAATAATCATGCTCTCTTTTAATTGCCCAGGAACATCAGCAATAATAATTTTTTCTTTGGGACAATATAAATCAATTATGGGGATGATTTTATCGTATAAATTACTCTCATTAGGTTCAAAATCTCGTAAGACCAATATATTTTTCAATTCTTCGTTCAAACAGAAATGTTCCAGCTGATTCAATCGCTTCAATTGCTCTTTTGATAGCCTAACGTCATTCTTTTTAATGGTAATTTCATAAGGCTTTTTATAATACCTTTCAGAGCTGGTAATATCTGCTTGGGTAAAATAAAGATTAACCACAACTACAAGTCCCGATAACAATAAAGACCAAATAAGGGATATCTCGGCATTTTTGATTATGCCAACGTCATAACGGACTTCTCCATCCTTAATGCGCCAGTCAAAATATAAGCTTTTCATCCACTCTTCTAATTTTTTAAATGCATTTTTTACGTCTGCAAAGCTTGATCGACACACAGCACGAACTTTGACTGTTTCAAGCATGAATATATAAAAATTTAATGCATATATACAAAAAAAGACAAATAAAAATATCGTGAAGAGGCTATTAAAAATAAGCTTTGGAATCCAAATTAGCAAAAGCGGAATGCTTGCCAAAGCTATTGTTATATAAAGATTGGTTTTACTTTGATTTCTCTGTTCAATTAGTTCCAGTTGATTTATTTTGTAATTAAGAAACTCTTTTTCTATATTACAATATTCATATCGTTTTTCTTCAGGAAACGTATTGAAATGGGATACATATTTTTCTGCTTTCTGGTAAACCAAGTCAGAGTCTGGCCATTTTTGACTCTCAATGAATTTAATATGTTTGAAAAATTTGAATTGTGTACCTTTTATTGTGAAAAAATAAAGTTTATAGAGCCCGAG
This sequence comes from Spirochaetota bacterium, assembly GCA_022361115.1. Taxonomy (GTDB): domain Bacteria; phylum Spirochaetota; class GWE2-31-10; order GWE2-31-10; family GWE2-31-10; genus JAKSBL01. The sequence continues at coordinate 1,925 of JAKSBL010000620.1, forward strand.
AGGTATCTGAAATAAGGAAAATCTTTTATTGGTAGATATTTTTTCTAACCCGCCGAATCGATTATCATCAGTCACTGAGAATATCGGCAAAAATGATAATACTTTGTATAAGATATACATTTACAATATACTCTTTAATAATATTTTCATTATTTCATCAGATATAGGCAGTTTAAGTTCATTTTCAAGCCACGCCCATTGACCATTCGCATTGATTTCGAGAAAATAATAAATCTCACCTTTTACAACAAAATCTATAGCACCAAAATTAAGATCTAATTGATCCATAAGACAAAGGCATTTATCTTCTATTTCAGCAGGCAATAAAAACACTTCATAGTTTAAGCTGTCATAATCTTTTCTCCAATCTACTTTATCATTTGAAAAAATTTTGACGGGGAAAGTTTTTTTCCCAACTACTGTAACTCTTACATCGACATCTTTTTCAATAAATCTTTGAAAATATGCCGGGCAGTATTTCAAAGTGTTGAGAGAAATATCTTTATCAACAAGATTTGTTTGCATTACGGCCGATTTTTTTTCATCATATATTTTCCCATAGGAGATTGGTTTAACAATACTCTGAAACTTTTTGTAAAATGTTTTTGAAACTGAAGCAGAATTGCTGATATTGAGTTCTGGTATTTCAAACCCTAATTCCTGTGCTACCTTTAATTGATAAATTTTATTATCAGCCTTTCTTAAAATACTTGGCTTCGACAAGCAAACACCATCAAAAGACTCTAAAATACCCTCCATGACAGTAAAAATTTCTCGATGGACATAATAATGATACTTATCATCAAAAATGTTTGTAAGATCTGGTAAGCTTACCTTTCTATAATAGATGGAATCAATCTCACCTAACCCCACACGCCAATACTGATTACAAATTGTTGTTAAATGATTTTGTATAGATATTTCATAATCCTGAAAAAAATCAACATTCAACCTGAAGAACTGGGCTTTCCTCTCAAATTTTTTGATGATGTAATCGCACGTCAAATCAAAAGAGCTTGTTATAATGAGTATTTTGGGCATAAACGCTATTCTAACCCTCCCTCTTCTTGGGCGATATCCTCTCCGGAAAGAAGTGTGATTCTTTCGATAATAAAGTTTGCCACGTCATTTTTTGAAAATGAATTTGCATCAATATATCCGTCAATTGAAAAAATGCCATCAATTTCTGAATCATCAAATCGGACAAACATAACTCGCTCATCCTCTTTTGCTTTTATTATATCTCTTATTGCACGCCACTCTAAACCACACCATTCTTTTTCAGAATATTCTTTGCATAGAAATACGACAATCAATTCGGAGTTGTTTTTATAAATATTCTGCACTAATGAATCCAAATTAGGTCTTGCCAATTGTGATTGATAATCATGATCATAGAATATCTGATCTTTCCCTAACTGTTTTCTCAAAAGATCTACTATTTTCGAAACATAAGTCCTCTGCTCACCAGGAAAGGACATAGCCACTTGAAAATCTATTTGATCAACTTTACTTAATGATTTGTCCACCTTTTCAATTTTCGGGTTGTTTAAAAGAGATTCAAGTGCAAATAGAGAAAGGGAAAATGGGTCCGGTTCAATTTTAGTTAAAATTTTCTTACCAGAAGCTGTTTTTGATATGTAGTATAAAAGAAAATTTAACCAGATAGCCATCTCATTATCATTGACAACGGCCACTGAAGTTTTAACAGAATCTTTCTCAGCCTCTTGAATTTCTTTCACTAATCGATTTTTTATAATATTCGCCTCTTTGTCATTGAATATGCTCCCTGCTCTTTTAGCCATTCGACTAAACAGGTTGCAACTTTCACCTTCAATTACAGCAAAACATGTGAGTTTTGCTCCTCTTATACCCCATTTCAAATTACTTTCTCGTAAATTTCGTGTGAACTTATCAATACCATTTTTAACGTCCAATTTGCCGTAATATTGCCACAACATTATTGTATGATTTGGATGTGCAAATATTTTGTCAGCACTCAGCTCATCACCCGAAATATAAAAGACTGTGAAATCAGCATCATGGAATTGGTCTGCTTCTCTCTCAAAGGCTTTTATCAATCGACTAATTTCTGCTTTCTTTTTTCTAAGGGACATTTTATTAAATTTTGAACAGCTTTCTTGATTATATAGTAGCTCTTAAACAAAATTGAAAATTTTAAAGAATGATCAAAATCAACTTATCGCCTATAATACTGTACAAACTTAAAAAGTAAAGACTCTAAGTTTTTTTAAATTTAAGATAGCAATCAATTTAGGATCGTATCAAAAATTAATGCTTCAAGCTAAAATTTATAAATAAATTGTTTCGATTTGTAGCGGTATTTTACATCTTTTCACTGTGGACTATGTATGTAATTTTTACCCTTCAAAGTAGGCTCCAAAAGCCCGGACTATTATTGATATTGAACACTCTGATATTACTTGTTTTTCCGGAGTTTTAAGATAGGTAATAAGCGACAGCTATGTCTATTAAGTTTCACCATAACCATAGCCAATAAAGGCGATGACTACGTTTACTATTGGGCATGCCGGTCCATATTTCTTAGCCGCACATAATCTGGGCTCAGTTGCAAATAATTCGGGCCGGTGTCATTTAATGTG
>JAKSBL010000134.1 GCA_022361115.1 Spirochaetota bacterium
ACCACTAATTCCTGTATCTTCATGTATGTCAACTGGAATTCCCCGGCCATTATCACTGACTTCAATTGAGTTATCTTCAGATATAGTAACAGTGGTTTCATCACAAAAACCAGCCAATGCTTCATCAATTGCATTGTCAACAATTTCGTAAACTAAGTGATGTAATCCAGCAATGCCGGTTGAACCAATATACATTCCTGGACGTTTTCTTACATGTTCCAGTCCGTCAAGAACTTGAATATTTGATGCGGTATAAGTACTGTCTGCCATGAAATATTACCTTTATGTGTAGAATAGATTTATTTTTATGCAGTATCAGAGCCATAAGAGGCACCTTGAAAAGGCTGTATAATAGCTCCTATTATACTGTTATTTTCTATTTTGGTCAAGAGAAATGGCATTTCTCTCCTTGCATTCAACTGAAAATGATACTCTCTTATTGCTTAAAAAGGGGACGATTATTAAAAAATTTTATGTCCAGGTTATTGTTTCGCCAACAATATGATTATCAATTAAACGGGTTTTTCCGATAAATACTGCTAATGCAATAATATGTTGGTCTTCAATAGTTTGTATATTCTGCATAGATTGGTTGACGATTTTTACATAATCAATTTTTGCTGTTTTTTTGGAATTTATTTTTTCTGAGATAAAGGTGATGATATTTTCAGCTGATTTTTCACCTGAATCAATCAATTGAATAGCTTGCTTTAATGAATGATTAAGAATTTGAGCATCCCGGCGTTCTTGGGATTTTAAATATAAGTTACGGGAACTCATGGCCAAACCATCCTCTTCTCTCACTATGGGACAAGGAACAATAGTAACTGGAAAATTTAAATCTTCAACCATTTTTTTTATAATGATCAATTGTTGAATATCTTTTTTACCAAAATAAGCTTTGTCAGCTTGGACAACATTAAAAAATTTTGCCACTATTGTACAAACCCCACGAAAATGACCAGGCCTGGCTGCACCACAAAGATTGTTTGCAAGTTGTTCTAAATCAACATAAGTCAAACGGTTATTACCCAAAATTTCTGCTGGTTCTGGATGAAAAACCAGGTCAGCACCACAATTAGTCACTTTTTGTACATCCCCATCCAAATCACGAGGATAATTAGCAAGATCTTCCTGTGGCCCAAATTGGATGGGATTTACAAAAATGGTAACAACAGTAAAAGCATTTTCCTTCACACTAGTTTTAATAAGAACTTCATGACCTGCATGCAATGCGCCCATTGTCGGAACCAGGCCAATACTTTTATTTAACTGACGCTGTTGTTTTATTATTTCACGAATTTCTTTTATGGTTTTAACAATTTGCATATTTTATCTCCAGTAAGCTGATTGATATTATTATATAGATAATAAATATTTTGATAACCATCATATCATTTTTTTAGAAGTTGATTAATGGGATTTTATAGAAAATGGTTTGATTAATCTGGTTCTTCTTTGAGAGAATCATAAATACTGATAAACTGATCCTGGATTTCTATAAAATAATCCACTAAGTAGGGATCAAAATGGGTTCCTTTATCCTGAAGAATGATAGAAACAGATTTATCATGAGAAAAAGCTGGTTTATAACTCCTTGCCATTCTTAAGGCGTCGTATACATCAACTATAGCAACAATGCGGGCACAGAGTGGAATTTGGTCTTCCCGTAATTGATAAGGATAACCATCACCATTGAATTTTTCATGATGAAACAAGGCAATATCTCTAGCCATTTGTCCAGCCAATTCTGATAAGATAAATGCACCATTTATTGTATGCTCCTGCATGATTTTAAATTCATCATTTGTTAATCGGGCTGGTTTGGTTAATATATAATCAGGAATACCAATTTTTCCCACATCATGCATGGAAGCGACTTTTCCAATTTGATCAATGTAAAAATTATCAATTTGAGGAAATGGATGTTTTTTTTGCTGATAAATATGTGCAGCTAGTGCTTGTGAATAATTATTGATTCTCTGGATGTGATTACCTGTATCATTATCTTTTAGTTGGCTTGCTTTGATTAATGCTGTAATGCTTTCTGCTACCAGTTGTTCTTTGACATCGCTTATTTCAAAAAGGATGGAGAAATAGAGATTTTTTCCCTGAAAAGAAGGGGATTTATAAGTAAATATTTTAAAAATATAATCTTTTGGGGCATAATTGGTATAGTAAAGGATAGTAGGACTATTCAACAATTCCTGGATAGATATTTTTTGAAAATCGATTTTGTTTTGATGGTTAAAAATTTTAATATATTCAAAATTTTGATCCTGGATTACTTTTTGAAAGATACGAAAAAATGGACGGTTGTAATAGACAAATTTTCTCTGTTTGTTAAAAAATACAATAGGATTATTTAAAATACTAAATTTTAATCGAACCTGAGATAATGAATTTTTTATATTTTCACTTGTTAATTTCATAATTCTTTATTAATAATAATATCATTTTTTGACATTGTTAATAACAATTACAAAAAAAAACAAAAAGTTATCAATAGTAAAACCGCAAGTGTAAAATCTTATTTTCCTTTTGGTTATTTGTTAAGAATATGTTAAAATCAGAAACAAAACAAATAAAATCATTAATAATGAAGATAAAAAATATACATTTTTTTTTATTGTTTTTTTAAAAAATCATGTAAAATAGTAATAGAGAAGGTTTGAAAAAACCGGTAGGAACTCTTAAGTGGATCTTAAACAAAACATCAATGTTAGCTTACAACAAAAATTAACCCTTTCCCATGAGATGCTTCAATCATTGGAAATGATTCAATTACCGATTCTTGATCTAAAAGAGAAAATTAATCAAGAAGTTTTGGAAAATCCAGCATTAGAAATCTTAAATGAAGGAAAATATGAAGATCATCAAAATATTGACCGTTTAGAAAGCTCTTTTAATGTCAATGAAAGGGAGAAATATTTTGAGGATTCTTCCAGTGCCACAGTTTCAAATATTGGTGAAAAAAGTAATGTCGATACTAAACGTCAATTTTTAGAAGGAGCAATATCCCGTTCAGAAACATTGCATGATATTTTGTTCTGGCAATTGCATTTACTGGATTTGCCAGAAAGAGAAAGGGAAATTGGAGAAACCATGATTCAATTAATCGATGAAAATGGTTTTTTTAAAGAAGATCTGGAAAAATTATTTGAAAAAGATCTTGATAAAGCTGCTGATGTATTAGAACTGATCCAAACATTTGATCCTCCAGGAGTTGGTTCGGCTAATATTCAGGAAGCATTACTTTTTCAAATTGAATCACTTCCTAAAGATAAAATAGACCCTGTAGCCTATGAGATTGTTACCAACTACTTTGATCTAATGGTACAGAGAAAAGATTCACAAATTACCAAAAACATGAATATTAAAATTGAGGAAGTAAAAACTGCCCTTTCTTTTATTGGTCAGTTTGAACCTTATCCTGGTAGAGTCTATGATAGTTCCAGGGTTGATTATATCACCCCTGATGCTTATGTATATAAAAATAAAGATGAGTTAATAGTAGAAATTAATGATGAGGTGATCCCTTCTTTAACCATAAGTAAGTATATGCAAAAAATTGCTGCTGAAGTCAAGAATAAAAAAAGACTGGATAAACAAAAGAAATATGTCTCTGATAAAGTTTATCAAGCGAAACGGTTTATCCAGATTATCCGGCATCGAAATGAGTCTTTGTTTCGGTTAGTATTAGCTTTATCCGAAAGTCAGCGGGATTTTTTCTTCAATGGCCCGAAACATCTTCGTCCTTTAACCATGAAGCAGATAGCAGATGAAATTGGTTTAGCAGAATCAACTATATCACGATTAGCAGCATCAAAGTATATACAAACAGAATGGGGAATTCATGAAATTCGTTATTTTTTCACCAATGCAATTACCGCAAGTGGTGAAAGTAATGGCAAATCAGCAGAAAGTGTACGAGAAATCATTAAGGAGATAATAGAAGTCAATGATGGTAAAAAGATTTCCGACCAGAAAATATCAGATATTCTGGCTGAAAGGGGGATAAAAATAGCACGCCGTACTGTTACCAAGTATCGCAAAATGCTAAATATTTTACCTTCGCATCAAAGGAATATATGATTGAAATAATTTTTCCATTAAATCTATTCAAATATAAAAAACTGCAATTTTTCTATTTCCTTAACCTATCAATTATTATTATACTTATATTGAATTCTTTATTAAATGTGAAAATAAGCAGACTTAGTCTGTTTGTTCCAAATAAAAAAATATTTTGGAGGTAGTTATGAATTTTAACATCCAGGGATCTAGTAATTTTAATGTTTCAGACAGAATGAGACAATATATTGAGAAAAGGATGAAAAAAATAGATTATTTTAAACATCATATTAATGAAATTAAATTTCATTTAGATAAAGAAAAAAAGAATTATCGTATTGATGCTGTTGTAATTACAAAAAAATTTGGATCTTATAAATTTGAAGCAAAAGATAAAGAGATGTATGATACCATTGATCGTATTGTACATAAAATTGATGTGAAAATCCATCGAGAAAAATCAAAAATAACCAATCACAGTAATGCTGGACATGAAGAAATTGGGGAATTTTTTACTGAACATGAAGAAAGCAAACCAGAACCAACAGTTAATATTTCAATTAATCAAAAACCTAAATTATTAACAGATGCTTTGTTAGAAATGGAAGAAGAAAATAATGATTTTTTTGGATTTCGATTTTTAGAGGAAAATAATGGAGATGAAAATCATCCGGCTTTTTTTAGAAAACTAGGTGATATGATCTATTTATTAAAGAGAAAAGATGATGAGCATTATGCTGAGTATACTATTCAAAGGGATAAGCAAAATGTTGAAATAAAAAATGAAAATCGGATGATCCCTCTTGAGAAAATGAATCTTTTAACAGCGCAAAAGAAAATTTTAGAACAAGACTTTCACTATGATCTATTTATAGATAATAATAATGAGATTTCCTGTTTATACAAAGGGGACAATGGTAAATGGAAATTACTTTCATAAATGATTAAAAATCCTATAAATCTAAACTCCGGCACAATTTATTGAGCCGGAGTTTTTTAATCGGATTTTAGAGACTGAAGGAATGATTTTATCCCTGTAATTCCCTTTTGATTGTACTCTTTTATCATTTGAGATCCAATGATAGCAATTTCTGCTTTTCCAGATAAAAAATCTATATCATTTTTATTTTTTACTCCAAATCCGACAGCTAACGGGAGGTCTGTGTTTTTTTTACAATCTTTTAAGTAGTCAGCTATTGAGTGGTCAAATTTTGTATTTTTACCAGTGACCCCTTTTCTAGCCACACAATACACAAAACCTTTGGATAAACTAGCACAATATTTCATCCTTTTTGCAGAAGAATAAGGAGTAAACAAATAAATAGGGTGTAAATCTTTTTTGACCATTTCTTCTTCATATTGTGCTGATTCTTCTGGAGGAAGGTCAGGAATAATCGAGCCTTGAATGCCGATTTCCTGCATTTTTTGAGTAAATTCAGGTATGCCGTATTTAAACAGGATATTATAATAAGACATAAATAGAAAAGGTATGTTAAAATCACTAGTGATCTGGTTTGCAAACTGAAAACAATGATTTACAGTGATTCCTGATTGCAAAGCTACTTGATTCGCCTTTAAAATAACTGGGCCATCAGCGATGGGTTCAGAAAAAGGAATTTGCAGTTCAATGAGATCAACTCCGTTATCTACCATTGTTTTGATGATTTCATAAGACTGTTCTAGGTTAGGATAACCAATAACGATGTGAGTCATTAACAATATTTTTTTGGATTGAAGAGTTTTTTCAATATATTTTTTTAACATCATATTCCTCCGCTTTTTGCTGAATAAAAATTTTCCATTCTTCACTTTCCAAAGCATCAGCTATTGTAAAAATATCTTTATCACCTCTTCCGGATTGATTGATTAATACTATCTGATCTTTTTTCATTTTTGGAATTTCTACAAAAGCTCTGGCAAAAGCATGGGTGGACTCTAATGCAGGGATAAGGCCTTCTTTCGCGATTATCAGCTGAAGTGCTGCAGTAACCTGTTCATCTGTAGCTGACTCAAAGCGAACTCTTTTATTTTCTCCTAAATAAGAGAGTAAAGGAGAAACCCCTACATAATCCAAACCAGCTGCTACACTATGGGTTTCTCTCATCTGTCCATCACTGTTTTGTAAGAAAAAGGTTTTATAGCCTTGAGCCACTCCCAGAGAGGCATCATCTGTAGATAAACGGACGGCATGTTTACCAGTAGCTTTACCATAACCTTCAGCTTCTACACCAATCAGTTCAACAGTTTCTGGTAAAAAATCATGGAAAATTCCCAAAGCATTGGAGCCGCCGCCGACACAAGCAAATATCTTATCCGGCAATTGGTCGGTTTGTTCCAGTATTTGTTTTTTAGCCTCCTGTCCAATAAGTGATTGAAAATAAGTAACCATTTCAGGAAACGGATGAGGGCCGCAGGCAGTTCCTAATACATAATGGGTTGTATCCATATTGGTTACCCAATCCCGTAAGGCTTCATTTATAGCATCTTTTAAGGTGCGGGAACCTTCGGTTACAGGAACCACTTCCGCCCCTAATTGACGCATCCAGAAAACATTTGGCCGTTGTCTTTCAACGTCTATTTCTCCCATGTAAATGGTACATTCCAATCCAAATTTAGCAGCCATCGTGGCTGTTGCCACTCCATGCTGGCCGGCTCCTGTTTCAGCAATCACTCTGGTTTTTCCCATTCTTTTAACTAATAAACCCTGGCCCAATACATTATTAGCCTTATGTGCCCCTGTATGATTGAGGTCTTCTCTTTTAATATAAATTTTGCAGGTATTAAAATGTTTTGTCAAATTTTCAGCATAAGTTAATGGTGTTGGCCTTCCTGAGTAATTTTGCATGATTTTTAAGTATTCATTCCAAAATTGAGGATCATTTTTTACTTGGTAAAAAACTCTTTTTAATTCCTCAACAGTTGGAATTAAAATTTCTGGTAAAAAGGCCCCGCCAAACTGACCATAATAACCATTATTAGGGGTAATATGTTGTTTCATATTTTCTCCATCTTTTAATTAAGGTAATGTCAAAAGTTTTTTGACAGTATCTTTATTGATTAAAAATTGTCTGACAGAATTCATATTGATCTGTTCGACAGTACATGAGTACATAAATAGCATTTTCATTTTCTTTAAAATGTATGTATCTTTTTAATTGTAAAACAGGCTGTTTTGTTTGCAGTAATTTTTGAATTTCAAAATCGGGTTGGTAAATGGCGAGATATTGTTTGGCCATTTCCGGAACTAAATAGTATTGCTCTTTAATGATTTTTGATAGAGAGACATTATTTAAATCTTTTTTTTCTAACCCAAGAAAGAGTTCATCATGAAGATAAAATTTTTCAAAAATAATGGGTATTTGATTCACTTTCTGTAACCGGGAAAAATAAAGCGGCTTTTGCTGATAAAAAGGATGATCTGCTGGACCGGTTATGGGGATTTTTTTCATGGATTCAATAACCTGGGTTTCGGTTTTCGTACCAGTTTTTTCAAGAGCTGAACTTGTTCCTCCCAAAGTAAAAAGATCGATTTCTTTTTTGATTGGTAAAACATAAGTTCCAGAACCTTTTTTCCTCTGTAAAACTTTTTGCTGGACCAAAATATCAGTTGCTTGTCTAACTGTAGGACGACCAACATTGTATTGCTGGGCAAAGTTATTTTCTGCCGGGATTTTTTCTCCAACTTTATATTCCCCATTCTCGATTTTTGACTGAATAATATCAGCTAATTGCTGATAAAGAGGTAGGGGAGAAGAATAATTCAACAAGTTATTACTCCAATTCGTTTTCTGTTTTTCATAAAATAACATTAATATGTAAAGATGTAAAGACAACTATTAAAAAATCTTTTATAGTATGAGGTTTACCAAAAGTAATATTTTAGGTATAATAGGATTTCAATATTAAATGGAGATAGTGTTTTGAAAATGATTCAAGTTAAAAGGGCATTGATAAGTGTTTTTCACAAAGAAGGTATTGTGGAGTTTGCTACTCAATTAGCTGAATGGGGTATAGAAATCCTGAGTACAGGTGGTACCTATGAAGAATTGACTAAAAATGGGATAAATTGTGTCCCGATAGATGAATATACTGGACAACCGGAAATATTTGGCGGAAGAGTGAAAACTCTACACCCATTAATACATGGTGGAATTTTAAGTAAAAGGGATGATGAAGCAAAACAACTGAGTATTAAAGAGATAGACCTGGTAGTGGTTAATCTTTATCCTTTTGAAGAAATTGTCAATAAAGGGATAAAGGAAATAGATCAATTAATTGAGATGATTGATATTGGCGGTCCAACCATGCTGAGAGCAGCTGCAAAAAATTACCAATTTTGTTGTCCTGTTATTGATCCACAAGATTATTCACTTATTCTTCAAGAGTGTGAACAAGGCGGGATTCAAAAGCAGACTCGCTTGAGGTTAGCTTTAAAAGTTTTTGCTGAAACAGGTTTTTATGATAGTCTGATCCAATCCGTTTTAACTAACTTCTCTCATGCTACTGACGAGTGGGAAACCTTGCCTAAGAAAAAAAGTATTCCTTTAGTAAAATCACAAGAGCTACGGTACGGAGAAAATCCCCATCAAAATGCTGGTTTTTACGGTTTCCCGGATTTTCCAGATAAAATGTTGAGTCGATTTTATCTGGATGGAAAACTTCATGGTAAAGAACTCAGTTACAATAATATCATGGACACCCATGGAACAATCAAAATTTTAACTGATTTACCTGATCAAGCAGTTGTAGTGATAAAGCATTCAGTGCCTTGTGGTGCAGCAATTCGCTCTAGTGTATATGAATCATTTCAAGCAGCTCACCAAGGAGATCCTGTTTCAATCTTTGGCGGGATTGTTGGCTTGAAAGGCATTGTAGATAAACAAACTGCTGAGGAATTATCAAAAATATTTTTAGAAATCATTATAGCAGAGAGTTTTACTGAAGAAGCCTTGGAAATATTAACTAAAAAGAAGAATATTCGATTGCTTCAATATCATGACTGGAAAAATCAATTATTTTCTGAAGCAAAACAAGAATTTAAGAAGGTTGTTGGGGGATTTTTGGTTCAGGATAAAGATCACATTAATCCTGTTTCCGAAAAATTAGAGGTAGTCACTCAGATAAAACCTGATTCAAAACAGTTATCAGATTTGAGATTTGCTCAAACAATGGTTAAACATGTAAAATCCAATGGAATCGTCATTGTGAAAGATCAGATGCTCCTTGGTGTTGGTACCGGCCAAACGAATCGGGTCACTGCTGCCAAGATTGCCTTAGATTGGGCAGGAGATACAGCAACAGGGGCAGTTTTAGGTTCAGATGCTTTTTTTCCTATGGATGATACAGTCCGATTAGCAGCAGAACGGGGAATTAGAGCAATTATCCAACCTGGTGGTTCTAAACGAGATAATGATTCCATAGCTGCTTGTAATGAGTTAAATGTTACTATGGTTATGACCGGTATCCGGCATTTTTATCATTAATAAGGATGAGCAGTGTTTGAGAATATTTTAGGCCAAGAATCAGTACTCAATTTATTGCAAAATGATATTCAAAAAAAATCTTTAAACAACTCAATGATTTTCCATGGGGAAAAATATACAGGCAAATTAACTACTGCACTGGAATTAGCCAGAGTTTTAAACTGTTTGGAAAACAGGGAGACAGACTGTCGGTGCAGTCATTGCCGCCGTATAAATGAACTGAATTTTGAAGGTTTGATTTATTTGTCCAGACGAAATCATATTTCTTTGTTAAATGAATACTTAACGGCTTATCAAAAATCAAAAAATTCTCAGATATTGAAAAAAATAATCAAATTAATAAAACTCACCTTTCTCCCTCTTCAGGAATTCATTATTCAGGATGTATTTATTGAGAATGAGAAGAAAACTATTTTTGATTTAGCTGAAAATGTTAATGATATATTGTTAAGTCATGAGCTGACTTCGGTTCAATTGGAAGAATTAGTTAAAAGTATTGGAAAAATATACTCTTTCTACAAAAAACCAAATATACCTGTCAATGCTATCCGCAATGTTTTAAACTGGACTTACATTGCCCATCAGGGAATTAATCGTGTAGTAATTATTGATCAGGTAGATTATCTGGAAGAATCTTCCCGTAATATTTTATTAAAGAGACTGGAAGAACCGGCTCCTAATCTTTTTTTTATCTTAATTGCAGAAAAAAGAAGCCGGATTATTCAAACCATTCTTTCCCGTTGTCGCTCATATTATTTTATCAAATTGCGGGAAGATGTGGTGAAAAGCATTTTAGAAGAGCAATTTGAGGTTACTTCGAATTTTTCTTCCTTATCTGCTTTTATTGAGAGAGATAATCCAGCATCCCGTTACAATCTCTATCCAATGGCAGTTAAATTGTTTAATTTAACTTTATTAAAAGAACATTCTTTTAGTGAATTAAACCTTTTTCTCAACAGTATTAGTGATCGTGAAAAAAGTTTATCTTTATTAAAATTAATAACCAGTATCATTGATGAGTATATTCGTGAAAAAGAGCTGGACAATCCTATTCCCGAAGAAATCACGGTTTTACAAAATATTTCTAAGTTTGATTTGACGATGTTAAATAATAATATTATTGATAAACTAAAGAGGATTGAAAATTACCATCTCAATCCTTTGCATCAATTAGAAGGGATATTTTATCCTTTAAAGGCAATGGTTATAAATGATAACATCTAATTTTTTTAAAATTATTAAAGAAAAAATCGATAAAGTTGATATTCGTCAACTGAAAGAAATCACAGAAGAAGTCATTAGGGAATACGAAAATCTGGATACAGTTTTTAACTCTATGTCTGAAGGGGTGCTGGTTGTTGATAATGACCATAATGTGGTTTTTAACAATAAAAGATTATCCAGTCTTTTAGGTATTACCCAGCCCATAATTGGTGAGAAGTTGGATCAAGTCATCAATAATCCTGATTTATTAAAACTGATTCTGAACTATCTAGTGAAAGAGGAAAAAATCATTGATGTGGAAATCAAGCTGGATAATCAATATTCTCTTTATTCCGTAATGACCATACAACCGCTCGTTCGGAAAGGGAAAATTATCGGTAATATTATCATTATTAATGATATTACAGAAAAGAAAGATAATGAAAAAAAACTGAAACAAGCTGAAAGTTTAGCTGCATTAACGACTATTTCTGCAGGTATTGCTCATGAAATCAAAAACCCCTTGGGAGCTATTGGTATTCATGTTCAGTTAATGGGCCAAGAATTAAAAAAATGTAAGTGTGCCTGGTCAGATGATATTTCTTATTCTATGAATATTATCATGGAGGAAATTGACAGATTAAATGAAATTGTTGTGAAGTTTTTATATACAGTTCGGCCTTTAAAAGCTGAACTCATGTTGACCAATTTGAAAGATTTTTTTGATAAAATTAC
>JAKSBL010000162.1 GCA_022361115.1 Spirochaetota bacterium
ATATTAATATAAAGATAAAACTGATGATGACACTCGTGATTTTGGTAAATTGAATTTGTTTAAGAATAAAGATGACAATTAAATAAAAAAGAAATCCTCCTATTGAAGCAATGAAGATACTGATTTTTGCTATTTTTTTAGTAAGTTTAGAGAAAAGGTAATAACCCAATAGAAAAGACTGCATTGCTATTAAACCAATAATATTATAAACAGCACTGGTACCAGCAAAAGTATGGGAAATTTCTACTCCTATAAAAAACAGGGCTATAGCAGACCCTGTGGGGAAGGCTGAAAAAAAACCAGCTATCTGAGGGCTAGAATATTCGGCAAGTAAGGAGAGGAGAATAACAATCAAAATAGAAACCAGAATTTTTATAATAATTAAATACATGAATAGATAAACTCAATAAGATAAAAATATTGGTAGAAAATGGTATTAATTTATTAGAAATAATTGAATAACCAACAGGAATCATTGTAACATGAAATGAAGTACCAGGCAAGGAGATCAGATAAAATATAAAATCGAATTTTAGTATTGTTCATATAAATTGTTTTGATATTTGTTTCAAAATTGCCAATCAAGTTGCCCTAGCGCTCATCTTTAGTAAATCATTTCTCCTTGATATTGACTGTAAATATAAAAAAAACTATCATTAATTATATTTTTGTGATCATTCTGATCGTTATTTGTCTTTATATTAGTAAAATTTTCTTTCATTAAGGTTTGTGAGAAAAACAAAATATCAATAGTTAAGGAGTCCAACAACATGAAAAGCCGCAGAATCTTGATTGTTGATGATAATACTATCAATATTAAAATACTCAATGATTTATTACGAGAACAATTTAAAGTCAGTGCTGCTACTAATGGAAAAGAAGCTTTAGATATTGTATTTTCTCAAAATCCTCCCGATTTGATCTTATTAGATATTATGATGCCGGGAATGGATGGTTATGAAGTTTGTAAACAAATCATGATGAATGAAAAAACCAGAGAAATTCCTGTTATTTTTGTTACTGCAAAAGGTGAAGCCACGGATGAGGAAAGAGGTTTTAAAGTAGGGGCTGTTGATTATATTACTAAACCTATTAAGCCGTCTGTTGTATTTGCTAGAGTTCAAACTCATCTGGATTTAAAAGAAGCTAGAGAAAAATTACAAAATCAGAATCAAATATTGGAACAAAAAGTAGTCGAAAGAACAAAAGAGGTAGTTGAAACTCGATTGGAAATCATTCAAAGATTAGGGAGAGCTGCTGAATATAAAGATAATGAAACTGGAATGCATGTGATCAGGATGAGTAAAATCAGCCAATTGATTGCCTTAGCAGCCGGAGAAAAAAAGGAATTTGCTGAACTCATCCTTAATGCAGCACCTATGCATGATGTTGGAAAAATCGGAATACCAGACCATATCCTCTTAAAGCCAGGAAAACTCACAGCTGAAGAATGGAGTATTATGAAAAAACATCCGCAAATAGGAGCAAATATTATTGATCAACACCCATCAGCTCTTCTCACCCAAGCACATGCAGCTGCTCTTACTCATCATGAAAAATGGGATGGGTCCGGGTATCCGGCTGGATTAAAAGAAACATCCATTCCCCTTATCGGACGGATTGTTGCTATTGCTGATGTATTTGATGCTTTGACTAGTAAACGTCCTTATAAAGAGCCTTGGCCTATTGAACAAGCAATCGATTTAATTGAGAGTGAAAAAAATAAACACTTTGATCCAGAACTTGTGGATGCTTTTTTAACTATAATCGAGGAAGTTAAAGCGATTCATTGCCAATTTCAGAATTAGACTTTACTTAAGGAAAAACTCGACATTCTGCCTAATAATGTAAATACCTGAGCCGAAGATGATTAATTTTATTCATCTGGCTAGATAAAATGTGATATAATAAAGTAAATCAAAAATTGTAAATTTCTCAAATGAAATAATAAAGTGGAGTATGTTGAATCATGAGTTTACAGGTAACCCAATTTATTCAACTCATTCGATCTCATCATAAAATTGCCGGATTTACCGGCGCCGGGATTTCTACTGATTCAGGGATTTCTGATTATCGGAGCAAGGGAGGAATCTGGGATCGATTTCAGCCAGTATATTTTGATGAGTTTTTAGCCAGTGAAGAAAAAAGATTGATATATTGGGAAAGAAAGATAGAATTATGGAATAGTCTCAAGCAAGCTCAGCCTAATGCAGCTCATCTTTTTTTTCGTCAGTTGGAAAAAAGAAAAAAATTACTAGCTCTCATAACCCAAAATATTGATGGCTTACATAAAAAGGCAGGCACTAGCCGTGAAAAAATTATCCGTCTCCATGGAACAAATCTGGAAGTCACCTGTTTAGACTGCAAGAAAATCTTTTCTGCTGAACAGATTTTTGATCAAATAGATCTGACAAAAGGAGCACCACGTTGTGAACATTGCAATGGGTTATTAAAACCTAATACCATATCCTTTGGCCAGCCGCTATCTCAACTGTCATTAGATAAAGCAAAAGATATCAGTTTGTCTTGTGATCTCATGATTGTCATTGGCTCTACCCTTTTGGTACAACCGGCTTCTTTTTTTCCTGAATTAGCTGTGCAGAGAGGAGCAAAGCTGGTGATTATCAATCTCAGTGAAACCCCCTTAGATCATCAAGCAGAGTTGGTAATTAAAGAAAACTGTAGTTCTTTTTTAAAAGAGGTTTCACCTTATATTTAAATAGAAATCAAAAGGGCTATTTGTTTTTTTACCAGTTTATTCTATTGCCTCAAGACTATTTAACCAGTTGAGGTAGGTATCCTCATAATAGGCAAAATCTAAACTGGATGCTTCAATAAAAAAAAGATAATAAATGTCTTCTGTGGCATGCTTTCCTACTAATGCATACATTGTATAGATAATGCCGTCTGCTCGATATTTTTCCCACCAGGCAAAACCTGAATCGTCTTCAGCGTTATCAATTAGTTTCCAGTATTTTTTTTCAATTTCAGATTTTTCAACACCAAATTGATAGATTTTTTCCTTAGTGGTTTTACCCATATATGCGTAGGCAACTAAGGTTGTTTCAGATTCTTCTTCATATCCATCAATACCTCCCCATCTGCCTTCTTCATAAGTATCAAACTCAAATCCTGGTGGAATTTGCATAACAAATTTAAATTCTTCTGTATCCAGCATATCAGCAGAGATAAATAAAAAAAGACACATAACAATTGCAATAAAGTAAAAAAGCTTTTTCATTTTTTAACCTCCAACAGAAATTGAATAAATAACACTTTTCATATGAAAAGGTCTATTACAAAATTAATTCGAAAGAGTAAGAAATGCAATAGGAAAGTAAAAAATAATTTTATATTATTGAGTTGAATCCTTATTATTTATCCTGGTAAAAACCATCTTTCCAGTTAAACCGCGTTGTTTCTTCAATCACTCGCCCTTCACGGGCATACCGCATGATTTTTTTATAGTACCCCTTTTTTTGTTCCATAAATGCCAGGTCAATAATAAACTTTTTAAAACCTTTTTTTTCTAAATCTGGAATTTTATCAATGATAGAAAAGGGCTGTGAAGGCATTAATGAAATGTGTTGACTCTTTTTCTGTAAATAAAATTCATAATCATTGAGTTTATCATAATAAGTATTGTTTTGAGGTTCAAATGAGATAGGAGCTTTTATTTGAAATAACTCTGGAAAAGCAAAAACTGTGATAAAAAACCGATCAGCAGAAAAGGTATCAACAGTTTGATATAAATTCCGCTTACTGATTTCCAGAGGGCTTACCAGGTAATTTATTTTTTGCCTAAAAATAAAGTTAACTGCATAACTATTAAAAGTATACAAATAGGGGCCGCCAATTAGGATGGCATCATTGGCATTCTTTAATAAATTTATATGTCCTAGATTGTTACAAATATAGGTTTGGTATCCTTTTTCTAACAATGTTGGTAAGGTTTTTTTTAAGTCTCCGACTTCATTTTCATATAAATCGGGTTCCAGATAAAAGATAATATCTTTGGGATGAAACTGGGTGTTTTTTATGATTTTTAACAAATCAGCCAGTGTTTCGAGATTAAGGTGAACAATAATTTTTTCAGGCCGGTCAGCTTGAAGAATGTAAAATTGTTTAAAGTCATTGATCTTTACATAAAGGCCGGAAAAAAGTCGTTGTTTGGAAGCTTTTGAGTCCCATTGAACTCGAGGTGGGGGAATGATTCCAGGATGTCTTTTAAAGCCATTAAGATTTTTAGGAATAATGTGCGGATATTTCTGTTCATTATCTTTTTTTTGAATCAGATAAACTGTATCCTCTGGCCGGAATTGATTGGGTATTTTAAACTCAACACCATTTTTGACTTCTGTTAATTTCTTTATTTTTAGAGATTCTCTTTTTAAATCATCCTGACTATGAATTCTTATGGTATCCCCTTCTTCTAATTGAAGGCTGGCAATATCTTTCATTCTGGCAATGGCTTCCATTCCTTCAGATTTTATTTCAACAATTTTACCTAAATATATACCAGTTGCACCAGATTGAGAGCTATTGATTATTTTTTTTGAGCTGTCATTGTCAAAGAGAAAGTGAGTTTTATTTCTGGCAAAGTCGTTTTTTAATATTTCTTTTGCTTTAGCTTGAGCATCTTCACCGTCGGATTGAAAATGATCAATTAAGTAGCGGTAAGCTTTTACAACATGGGCAATATATTGGGCAGATTTCATCCGGCCTTCGATTTTTAAGCTGTCTATGCCTGAATGAATAATTGCCGGAATATAATCTATGAGTTGTAAATCATGAGGTGAAAAATAGTACCCTGATTTACCCGTAAAATTTCCATAAAGCCGGCGACAAGCCTGGGTACAACGGCCACGATTGGCTGATTTTCCTCCAAAATAGCTGGAAAAAAGACATAATCCAGAAACTGAAATACAAAGTGCTCCATGAACAAAAATTTCTAATTCTGAATTCGTTTGACTGCGAATATTCTGTAATTGTTTAAGGCTTAATTC
This sequence comes from Spirochaetota bacterium, assembly GCA_022361115.1. GTDB lineage: Bacteria > Spirochaetota > GWE2-31-10 > GWE2-31-10 > GWE2-31-10 > JAKSBL01. The sequence continues at coordinate 5,007 of JAKSBL010000162.1, forward strand.
ACGGGAAAGAATAACTCTCTTAACATTATGTCTGGAAAGTAAATGAATAGCCGGAGTATTAGCCACATTCATTTGAGTAGAGGCATGGATTTTTAATTTGGGAAAATGATTTTCAATGAGTTCAATTAAACCCATATCTTGGATAATAACAGCATCCGGCCCTACAGCCTGCAGATATTTTAAGAGATTAAAGACATTTTTGCTTTCATAGGTTTCAAAAACTGTATTCATGGTAACATAAACTTTTTTACCCAATTGATGCAATCTGTCAACCAGTGCTTCAAACTGATTATAACTAAAGTTTTTGGCGCGAATTCGAGCATTAAAATCCCTTAATCCTAAATAAACACTATCAGCTCCTTCTCCAATAGCAGCATCCAATGCTTCAGGAGAACCAGCTGGTGAGAGTAACTCAATCAATGAATTAGATTTCATGTTTTTCCTCTTTGATCAAAGTAGTCATTTTACGGGCAATCACTTTTGCTACACTCTTTTCATGTAGTTCTTCTACCTGGTAAACGACTGTTTTTAAAGGAAAAAACAGAGTGATTTGATCCCCTATGCTTACACTTGCAGCCGGTTTAACTGGTTTATCATTCAACTTTACTTGCTGGTTTTCAATTGCTTTTTCAGCTGAACTCCTGGTTTTGAATAACATGGCAATTTTTAAGAATTTATCGATACGCATTATTAATATTTCTCCTTTAATAGTTATTATGCAAATTACTTGTCATGGTTCCTCTTTATAGTTTAATCATTTTTATAGGAATCTGCTAGCATTTTGTTCATTATATCTCTAGTATAACGACTCATTTCTATATCACTTTTAAATTGATTTGGATAAATGGGGTCTCCGATAAGAACCTCCAGGATACCGGGACGAATCATCAATGAAGTTGCATTATTTAATTGGTAAAGATTTTTATACACAACCGGCACAATAGGGTAGCCTGATTTTCGGGAAAGATAAAATGCTCCGGTTTTAAAATGAAGTAATTCTCCTGTCCGGGAGCGTGACCCTTCCGGCATAAAAAAGAGATTTCGTCTTTTCTGATTTAAAATATCAATGCCCTTTTGAAAAGACTTCCGAATCCCCGCTTTACTGGAAGAATCCAGGGGTATTTGACCAAATAGTGAAATAAACCACCCATAAATTGGTTTACGAAAGTGGGATTGCATTTCAAATCCTCTTGGATAACCAGGCAAAGCAGTGCCGGAAATAAACAAATCGAAAAAACTGACATGATTTGCTGTATAAATGACTGGATAAGGAAGTTTTTGTGGGGATAAATAGCGAACTTTTGGAAAAATTAAAACGGAATAGGTGGCAATCTTACAGGTTAGATGAACAAATAAATCTAAAGCTCTTTCTTTAATAAATAAACTTAAGATAATTAATAGGAATATGGAAATCGTAAACACTACCCAGAAGGCTGCCCACAAAATAAATGATAGTATCCATAGAATAAACATTAAAAGAGGTTGATAGATGGAAAAATTAAGTAAGGCAAGCATGAAAAATATAGTCCTAAATGTCTTTTGTGCCCACTAGATAGCTAGCTGAATTTCACCAGGCATTATTTTAATTTTAACTGGTGAATGACCAATTAAGTCTCCATCAGGCATGAGATGAAAACTGGGTTCTGCAATTATTTCCACATCCGTAGCCTGTATATATTTACAAATTCTGGTTTCTTCAATGTGTTTTCCTTTAAAAGTTTTTGAAAAACCTCTTAAAAATTGAAAACGATTTAAATCATGAAGAATAGTTATATCAAGCAAACCATCATCAATCTTAGCATGGGGAGCTAATAAAATATTTCCACCACTATATTTTGAATTGGAAACAGTGAGAAAATAAACATTATCTGATTGAAATGTTTCATTGCCCTGGTTATAAATAATTTTTGCTTTATATTTTTTAAATTGGGATAGGCTTAAAATTGTTCCCAAAACATAACTAAAGCTGCCCAGACGTTTGATGTTTTTTTCTACATTACGTGCAATATCTGAAATAAATCCCATTCCCAATATGTTAATACAATATTGTATGCGACTGGAATGAAGTTCTTCTACTTGTAATACATCCAGTGATGAGGTTAGCCCTTTTTGATAATGATCAAAAGCATCTTCCATACAGTGAATATTAAAATCCTTAATAAATGAATTGCCGCTGCCTCCAGGAACGGGTAGTAACGGGAGTCGTTTTTTTTTGTCGATGTGCATCATTGCATTACAGATTGAGGAAAGTGTCCCATCTCCCCCATAGGAAATGATTAAATCATGATCAGAATTTTCATGAACTTCTTTTATCTTTTTATTTGTTTCTTCATGAGATTGGGAATCAAAAAGTTGATAACTGGTAAATAATTGTAACTCATCAATTTTTTCCTGAAAATGATTAAATAATTCATTTGAACGACCAGCTCTAGCTTTGGCATGATAAAAGATAATAGGATTATGATACTTTTTTGCAGACATTCTTTTAACCTTAAAGGGAATTATTCACTTTGATTAAAATAAAAGCACCCAGAGTATATCATTTTGTCTTACAATTAGCAATTTATTTCCATATATCCATTTAACTGCTGTTTTATTAACTAATTTGATTTTACTTTTTTATTAATAATAGGTATAAATAAAAAATATTTGCTGAGGAGTAATGATGAAATTTCAATATGAAAAAAGAGTTACCTTTGAAGATGTTGATTTGAATTATCAATTGAGAATAGATGTACTAGCTGGTTTACTACAACAAGTTGCAGCTTTACACTCTCAAAATTTAGGTTGGGGTGAAGAAGAGGTCAAAGCTCTGGGCATGACCTGGGTGTTGAATACATTAAAAATAGAAATTATTTCTAATCCAGTGAAGGAAGACCAGCTCACTATTTTTACCTGGTCAAGAAAAGTCGAGGGTTTTAAAGGATTGCGTGAATTTAGAGTATATAGAAATAATGAGTTACTCATCAGTGCATCCAGTGTCTGGCTAACTATCGATTTTAATAAAAGAAAAATTGCACGTGGCCCAGATTCCTTAATGAATGCCTACCCTGAAGTAAGTGAAAAAGCCGTAGACCTTACAGCTGATCAAGTGAAGCTGCAATTGCCTGGGGATTTCAAGTTTCAATGTACAATTAGTATCCGGCATTCTGATATTGATATCAATCAGCATATTAATAGTGCAGCTTATTTTGATTATTTAGATACTGCTTTGTTCCGTTTCTTTAAAAAAACAAAAATCCAAAAAGAAGTGACCATGCAGTTTAAAAAGGAAATCCCCCCAGAAACTGAAGAAATTGTAGTGAATTTAGTACCAAATCAACTAGATAATGCTTATTATTTTAAAATATCTTCTCATCAAATTGCTCATGCTATTGGTTATTGTAAAATCAGTGATCAGAGTTAGTGCTGTAAAATCAATTGACTTATCATTATTTTAATGGTAATTTTTTACGGTAATTCTCTATAGAACTGGATTTTTGTCTTAAATGAAAATATTATTAATTTTAGCCTGTGCACCTAATGATCCATTAAAGAAAAATGATCCATTTATGCCCTTATCATTACCAATTTTAGCTGGCAGTGCTCCAAATCATCAATATGATTTTGTAGATATGCTGGCGAATGATCAAATCAATTTTCAAAAAAAGTATGATTTAGTAGGGATTAGTTATCGGATCAGTGCTCAAGCAAGAGCTTTTGAAATAGCGGATCGTTTTCGCCAGGCAGGAATGAAGGTTGTGGCTGGAGGCCCTCAACCTACATGTGAACCTTCTCTAGCTGCTGAACATTTTGATAGTGTTGCTATTGGTGAAGGAGAAGTACTTTGGCCTAAAATATTAGAAGATGTAGAAAAGAAGCAATTAAAAAAATATTATATTTGTTCTCCTCAATCATTTTCCCAACCTGCAGACCAGGTTTTTCATGTTGATCATTTTTATGATTTGGCAATTGAACCAGTGCCTGTTAGGAAATACTATAAAAAAGGCTATGTCTTTGACACTGTATTTGCTAGTCGCGGTTGTCCAGTTGACTGTGATTTTTGTGCCGTCCCAGCTATGTATGGTTATAAAAATCGTTTTCGTAAAATAACAGATGTAGTTGCAGAGATAAATACATTCAGAAACTACTATTATCTTCTAGATGATACTGTATTTGGGCGTCCTAATTGTTATGCTTACTATAAAGAGCTTTATACAGAGATAAATCATTTAAAAAAGAAAAGATTCTGGACAGGGCAAGCCAATCTCAATGCTGCTAATGATCCAGAGGGACAGGAAGTGATTCGCTTAGCTGCACAATCCGGATTGGTTTATGCTGCTATTGGTATGGAGTCCATTGATCCAGAAGTCATGAAAAAAAGCGGAGTAATAAAAAAAATGGGTCAATCTTCTTATGAAGATGTATTAGCACAAATGAAAGAAAATATTTGCTTTATACAGGAACAGGGCATTGTTATATCAGGCTGGTTTGTGATTGGTTATGAAGATGACACCTTGGAATCCATTGATCGAATTTTAGAATTCTGTTCTGAAACCAATATTCTACCTATTATAAATCCTTTAGAAGCATTACCCAATACCAGGTTATATGATAAACTACAGGCTGAAAATAGGATTAGCAGTGAGACAAAAATCAATATTAAACATCCAACAATAAATGAAGACGATTTAATCAAAAGGATTAAAGAAGCCATTGAATCAGGATTTTCTTTTGAACAGATTATGAAACGCACTCTTTTCTATTATAAAAAATTTAAGCCGTCAAAGAATATCGGAGATATCATACACAAAACTATCTTTACTTATATAATGCAATCAAAGATAAAAAAAGGGGTAATGGCATTAGCAAACAGTGGTGATTTTTAAATAGAGTTTTTTTATTTTTGATTTTTTTTCTGGATCTCTGCTAATAAATTTACTGCTTTTTGATAATACTCAGTATCTTTAAAAACAGGAGCTTCTTTTTTCTGGTAAATAGTGACGAGTTGATTTAATAGTTTTTCTGCTAATTCCCAGTCACTCTGATTGTTGCTTAGCATCTTTTCTTCACCAATTTCTGATTTTTCAAACTCTTTTCGTTTTTTGTCTAATGACCACTGCCTTTTTTTCAAAGAATCTGAAATCTCATATAACATGGTGATTATTTCTTCATCACTGATATACTGTAAAGTTTTAACAAAATTAGCCTCCATTAAAACTTTATTTCCTCCTAAAAAACCAGGTATTTCTCCGTAGAATTTTCCCTTAAAAAAGTAGCCACCTGCATATTCAGAATCTGTAGCAATACATTGATCTACCAATTCAAATACTTTTGGGATTATTTTTAGGCCTTCTCTACCAGCAAAAATTCCCATTTCTTTTATTTTAGATGAATAATTAATTGCATACCAGTGAATTAATTCTGCCATGTCTCGTTTATCCGCATAGGGAGTATTCAGTAATTCTTTAGTAACTTCCACTCCCCTATCATAGTAGGTAAATCGTTCACTTTTATCTTCTATATATTCTGATATCAAAAAAGTCGTACGGGCAATTCTCCAGGCGTGTTGGATATCATTTTGATTGTTTTGATAACTATCCTCTAATATCTGAAGGCTTTCTAAAAATTTTCCTTGATTATCTAACATTAATGCTTCTTCGAAAACTTGTTCTGAAGAAATTAAATAAAAGCTAATGATGCTAAGAAAAACAAAAATTACCGATCTTTTCATAATCATCCCTTTTTAAACTCGTAATTTTCAAATTTATGTAATACTAATAAAATTATATGGTTACTAAAACACAATCAGGATATTTATCAATTTGTTGAAAATTTATATTTAGTCGTTGAAAAAGGCTTTTGATTTCATCAGGTGTTCGATAAGGAAGAGAGTCTGGTATATTGTTTAATAACTTCTCAGGATCAAGACCTAGTTTATTACCTGACTCGATAATCGTAAAAATGCTTTCACGTTCTTCTGTTAACTCTTTAGGTAATGTTAAACCAAGAATCATCCACTGAAAGAGTACAATAAAAATATTTTTATTTGTCCAGCGGATAATAGAGGGGATACAAGATAGTGGATTTTTTTTAGACAATCGATCAATTTCAAAAATTCTTTTCATGCGGTAATTACCCTGCTGATCGATAACACCAATTTTTCGATACATTTTTTCAACAGATGGAACAATTTGATAAAAGGCTGTAAAAAGTTTACCGTCACTTTTTATGACTCTTTGCGCTTCAGAAAGGATTTTTTTGATTATATTTTCTTCTGCTCCGTAGTCCACTACACCAGAAGAAATAATAACAGACTGAAATTCATTATTAGCAAATGGAAGATTAGTGGCATCCCCTTTGACCAAATCAAGTTGATACTTCTCTTTTGCTGTTTGAATCATTGTATCATTGATATCCAATCCTGTGACATTATAGCCTTTTTTTGTTAGGTATCTGACTATAAGACCCTGGCCTGCTCCAATAACTAGTATTGGTGATTTTAATTGATCTAATATTTTATCTGTAATAAATGTACTAAAATGCCTGTTTTCTATTTGATCCCATAATGGAGCCCAGTTCGTCCACCACCTGTCATTATCATTCATAAAAAAATCCTGCATATTTTTTATTAATATGGCACATAATTTTTTATTTTTCAAGATGATTTACCAACTCAAATGTTTAAAGGCAAAAAGATAAACTTTATTTGTAGAATAAAAATGATGAGGTTTTTGGTTAAAAAAATAAGTAATAATAAAAAAGCTCTCAGTTAAAGGGGGGAGGGGATAACTGAAAGCTTTCTAAATATCCAATAAATAAAACAATTTAGAAAAAAACTTGACTATGTTCATGCTTTGTTCTATAATTGTTATAGTAAATATAGAACAATTATAGAACAGTGTCAAGCTTTTTTTATAAAAAAATTTTGTTTTAAGGAATTATAGTGAAAAAACTCCACCCAACTCAAAAAAAACTTTTGGAAATCTTAAAAGCAAATTTAGCTGAGCCCCTAACTATTCGGGAGTTGCAGGAAATTCTTCACTTATCATCGACAAGTTTGGTACATCATCATATTCAACAATTAGAAAAAAAAGGGCATTTAAAAAGAAATCCAGCCAATTCGACAGACTATCAAATTATTAATGACAGTGAAAAACAAATAACCTATCTCAATCTTTATGGTATGGCTCAATGTGGTCCGAATGGACGTCTTTTAGATGGTAATCCAATTGACCGGATTCCGATTTCAACAAAAATACTAGGAGCATCAGGAGAAAATTCTTTTATAGTCGAAGCTGCTGGTGATTCCATGATTCCCAAGATCCATGCGGGTGATTTAGTGGTTGCTCAAAAAACACAGCATGCTGATGATGGAACGATTGTTGTTTGTGTTAATAAAGGTAAAGCTTTCATTAAAAAAATAGTCTATCAAAAAGAAGAGGTCCATCTTCATTCTTTAAATCCTGCTTATCCTCCCTTTTCTGCAGACTCTCAAAGTTTTGCTATTGAAGGGATAGTAAAAAGTGTCCTTACCTATTCCTTTTAATCTTGACTATATTGATAGATAATGCTAAATGTATTTTTCTATTAACAATTCCTTAATGCTTGTTCCAATTTTTAAAGCTCAGATATTTCCATACTACTTATCTCCGTTGTAATTTAAAAAAACTAGAAAAACTAATTGACAGTATATAGAAATATATTGTATACTACCAGAGTAGTAATTATTTTTAACTGCGGCAATACTTTACAATCAACAAAAAATCCAACTCAATATTTAGCCCATTTATATGTATGGGACTGGACTGCCATTTCCAGTATCATTTTATTTTGATCAGGCTAAGTTAATTATTCTTTAGGAGGAAAAATGGTTAATCAAATCAAAAGGGAAAATTTCTCAGGAAAACTGGGAATTATTGCCGCTGCTGCTGGTTCTGCAATTGGATTAGGTAACATCTGGAAATTCCCATATATCACAGGTGTATATGGTGGTTCTGCATTCATTTTAGTTTATCTATTTTGTATTGCTTTGATCGGTATCCCCGTAATGCTGTCTGAATTTATTGTTGGAAGAAATGCTCAAAAGAATGCTGTCGGTTCTTTCAAGAAAATTGCTCCTGGTACCCCCTGGTTCTTTACTGGCTTTATTGGTGTCATTGCTGCTTATGTTATTTTATCATTTTATGGTATTGTAGCTGGATGGACACTTCAATATGTATTTTTAGCAATAACCAATCAATTTTCAGGTTTAACACCAGATCAAATTGGTGGGAATTTTGGTGCCTTTATTTCAAAGCCCGGGTTACCAATTTTCTGGCAAGTTATTTTTATGGCTGTTACAGCTAGTGTGGTAATTGGTGGTGTTAAGAAAGGGATTGAACGATTTTCTAAAATCCTAATGCCTATTCTTTTAGTGATCATCATTATTTTAGTCTTCCGCTCAGTCACTTTAAAAGGTGCTTCTAAAGGTTTAGAATTTTTACTGAAACCAGATTTTTCAAAATTGACTGTTCCTGCAATTCTTTCTGCTTTAGGTCATGCCTTTTTCTCCCTATCTCTTGGTATGGGTACCATGATTACCTATGGTTCTTATATTAAAAAAGATGAGAATTTAGGTCAAACAGCTATTCAGGTGACCATTGCTGATACATTGATAGCTTTATTAGCTGGTTTTGCAATTTTTCCTGCGGTATTTGCTTTTGGTATTGAACCTTCTGCTGGTCCTGGTTTGGTGTTTGTAACTTTGCCAAATGTATTCAACCAGATGCCTTTTGGTGCTTTTTTTGCTTTACTGTTCTTTGTTTTATTAGCAGTAGCTGCATTAACCTCTTCTATTTCTATTTTGGAATGTGTAGTTGCATATACAGATGAAGAATTAGGGTGGGATCGAAAAAAATCTACAGTTGTTGTTGCCTTAACCATTACCATTTTAGGGGCAATTTTATCTCAAGGTAATGGTATTTTAAGTTCTTTAAAAATCCCCTTCCTCATTGGCGGTAAATTTGAGATGATGAATATTTTTGACTGGTTTATTACTCTGTCTGATCAGATGCTGCCAGTTGGTGGATTATTAATTGCCTTGTTTGTCGGTTGGGGTATGAAACAACAAATGGTGAAAGATGAAGTTACATCTAATGGTAAATTTTCTTTCAGATTGTATCCAATTTTTAATGTTTTAGTTAAAGTTGTAGCTCCTGCAGCTATTGCTTTAGTTTTTTTATCTAGTATTTTTGGATGGTTTAAATAATTCTTTAGCAAAAATACATAAAAAAGGCTATCTTCTGACTGGGGATAGCCTTTTATAATTTAGTTCCATCCTTTTGGAGCATTCGAGTGGATGCCTTTGCTTCCCAAAAAAATTGGATAGCTTCAGTAAATTCTTTTGCTATTAATCTTTATTGATTTTATTTTAAAAGTAAAATTCTTTGACAACTATTTTAATTTAATCTATATCTTGTTAAATATAAGAAATAAATATTGTATAGCCTTTACTTGATTTTAATACTCAATAGGTGAATGGAGATTTTTATGCTGGAAAAACAATTGATATTTGAAATACTGGGTTATGCAGCTAGTTTTATGGGTGTTCTTTCTATAATGATGCGTTCTATTTTGCGATTGAGGATTATTAGTCTGATCAGTGGGATCTTGTTTATTATTTATGGATTCAGTATTAATGCAATGCCTGTAGCCATTGTCAGTAGTATCAATACGAGTATAAATGCTGTTTTTCTTTGCCAGATTGTTTTCTCAAGAGAATATTTTACATTGCTGGAGTTTAGTCAGGATTCTAATTATTTACATTACTTTTTGAAACACTATAAAAAGGATATTAGAAAATTATATCCGAATTTTAAAAATGCTGATTTTTCCACTAACCATTTTGGTTTTTATATTTTAAGAAATATGGTTCCAGCGGGCATATTTATTGCTGAGAAAAACAAAGATGGTACATGTAATGTGAAGTTAGATTATGTAATTAAATCGTATCGAGATTTTAAAGTTGGAAAATTTATTTTTAGGAATAATAAGCAGTTTTTTCGTAAAAAAAATATCAAAAAAGTATTAGCTGACGGAAGAACCATGCAATATCGTAAATATTTAAGAAGAATGGGATTTCAAAAACCAAAATCACAAAGTTTTGAATTTAAAATTGCCTAAAAAGATATTTCAACAAT
>JAKSBL010000043.1 GCA_022361115.1 Spirochaetota bacterium
CAACATGTTGCCAGGTTGAGTTCGTCTGTCCAATGACCAATCTAATGGTATAATTTCCCTTGAGTTTCGTGTGAGAAAGATAAATTTTACCTGATTGATTGATCTTTTCCATAATCCTGGCATTAATCTGATTGATTTCTGCTTGGTCACCAAGATGAGCAGGTTTAAACCGAAAACAGATAGTAGAAAAATGGGTAGGCGCAAGAATTTCAAAATCCTGTTGAGAATCTAAAATTTCTGTTGCTTTTTGTGCCCAATCGATATGCTCTTTAATTTTTTTCTGCAAGCCTTTGACACCAAAACTTCTTAAAACAAACCATAATTTTAATGCACGAAATCTTCTCCCGAGCTGAATTCCCCAGTCTCGATAATTATTTACCTGATTTTCTTTGGTTTTTAAATACTCTGGTAAAATCTCAAAGGTCTTGATCAAATACTCTTTTTCTTTAACAAAATATGCAGAACAATCAAAATTGGTAAACATCCATTTATGAGGATTAAAAACAAAGGAGTCGGCATACTCTATCCCTTTTAAGTGGTGCCGCATTTCAGGTAAAAGAAAAGCGGTTCCAGCATAGGCAGCATCCACATGCAACCAGATTTGATGTTTCTCACAGATTTTTCCAATTTCATTTAAAGGATCAACAGCAGTCGACCCAGTTGTACCAATAGCAACTATTACTGCTAAAGGCTGAGTTCCTTCAGCAATATCCTCCTCAATGGTTTTCTGCAATGCCTCTGGTTTCATTGCATACTGATCATCTACAGCAATTTTGCGTAGATAATGCTTCCCAATTCCAGCGATTTTTACCCCTTTTTCTACTGAAGAATGGGCTTCCTGTGAACAATAAATCGTAAAGGGTTTTTGTTGATAAAAACCCTTTTGATTGATCTGATATTGTGTTTTAACTTCTCGTGCTGTGAGAATGGAACATAATGTGGCGGTACTAGCTGTATCCTCAATAACACCACTAAATCCAGCTGGTAATCCCAGCATATCTTTTAACCAATCCATGACCCTTTCTTCCAGTTCTGTAGCAGAAGGTGAGGTTACCCAACTCATACATTGCGCACCCAGAGTTGACATGAGCATTTCTCCTAAAACTGACGGATAACTGTTATTAGCAGTAAAATAAGCATGAAAATTGGGGTGCTGCCAGTGGGTAATTCCTGGTAAAATAGTATCCTGAAAGTCTTTAAAAATTTCAGAAAAATCTTCTCCACTTTGAGGGGGAGCTACAGGAAGTTGATGAATCGTTTCTCCTGGTTTTACTTGAGACTTAACCGGATATTTTTCTATATTTTCAAAATAATCTGCCATCCAATCCACTAATTGGTGAGCATATTTTCTAAAGTCATGATTTGTCATGGTTGTTTCCTTGAGATGATAATAATGGGATAAGTTTAGTAAATATTTTTATAAAAATCAATAGAGGTTCCTGCAAATTATTGAACTTTGAAGACTACAGCATAAATCAGCAAAATTGTCTTTCCTGTTAATTTTTTGTTAATTTTTTATATTTTCCACTTGAAAATTTCTTTTAAAATGCATATGATACTTTTGTTCCATTAATAAGGAAAGAAAAAGTTTAAATAATTAAAATATACTTTAGTTACACCCCTAAAGCTAATTTTTTTTTATTCTGGACCTCATTGCTATTTTTTTCCAATAACTTATATTAGCATTTGTGACAAAGCAAATAGGCAAGAGCCTAATATATGGTTTACATTGGATTAATAATAAAATCAAAAAGTCAAAAGGAGATTTTATGGCACACGATACCAAAAATATTCGTAATGTATCATTAGTCGGCCATGGACAGACCGGGAAAACCTCATTATTAGAAGCAATGCTATTTACTGCCCATGTAATACCTCATATGGGAAAAGTAGATGAGGGAAAAACTGTCAGTGACTATCGGGAACAGGAAATTTCCAAAAAAATGTCTGTGCATTCATCAATTGGACATTTAGACTGGAATGATACTCTCATTAACATTATTGACACTCCAGGAATAGCTGATTTTACCGGCGATGTAGCGGCTTCAATGCGAGCATGTGATGCGGCAATTTTTTTAATGAGTGCAGATGCAGGATTGGAAATTGAAACATTGAAAATCTGGCGAAAATGCCAGCTGCCCAGAATGGTTTTTATCAACAAAATGGATAAAGAGCATGCTGATTATGAAAATTGTCTCACCAGTTTAAAAGAAAATTTTAAAGATATGACATTTGTCCCCCTTTCTATGCCAATTGGGCACGGTAAAGATTTTAAAGGAGTTGTTGATTTAATTGACGGAGAAGCTCGTTATTTTGAAGATGGCGGAAAAAAAATCAGAAAAGAGCCGGCACCTGCGGATATGGAACATTTTGAAGAACATCGCACTGAAATGATTGAAACAGCAGTAGAAACTGATGAAGAATTAATGAATAAATATTTTAATGGTGAAGCATTATCACATGACGAAATCATCATTGGATTAAAAAAAGCAATTGTTCAGGGAAAAATCGTTCCCGTACTCTGTGGTGAAGCTTTAGAAAACGCAGGCACATTTTTACTACTAGATGCATTAGTAAATTATATGCCGTCTCCATCCGATGTTGGGTCAATTGCTGCATCTGATAACGACGGTAAAGAAATCATGGTCAATCCTTCAATGGATGAATCAACAGCTTTATTTGTTTTTAAAACCTCAATTGATCAGTTTGCCGGAAAACTCTCCTATTTTAGAGTGAGAAGAGGAACCGTCAGCAGTGATTCTGAGCTATTTTGCCCAGCAGCAAATAAAAAAATGAAGTGTGGTAAAATATTCAAAATAGTAGGTAAAACATTAACCGAAGTACCAAAACTCAATGCAGGTGATATTGGTGCTTTTGCTAAACTGGATGATGTTCATACCAATAATACTTTGAGTGATCCTCAAAATATTATCAAATTAACACAAATGGAATTACCCCAACCTATTTATAACCTGGCCATATCCTGTCCCAATAAAAAGGATGAAGAAAAGTTAATTGCTTTACTGCAAAAAGAAACGGAAGAAGATCCAACTTTTCAAATCGAATACAATGCAGAAACCAGAGAAAATGTAATTAGTGGTATGGGTGAAACTCAAATTAAATTTATTTTAGATAAATTAAAAGAAAAAAATAAAATTGAAACAGAGACCCGCATGCCAAGAATTGCTTACCGGGAAACGATTCGCAAAAAAGCATCAGCAGAATATACCCATAAAAAGCAATCTGGCGGTCATGGACAATATGCCAGAGTTGCTATTGATGTGAAACCAATTGAAGAAGGTCAACAATATCTTTTTGAAAATGCTATTGTTGGAGGAGCTATTGGCAAAGGTTATATTCCTGGTTGTGAAAAAGGTTTTCATGAAGCAATGGAAAACGGTGTTGTAGCAGGATTTAAAGTAGTAGATGTTGGTATCCGTTTATTTGATGGTAAAGAACACCCTGTTGATTCTTCAGAAATGGCTTTTAAACTAGCTTCCCGTTCTGCTTTCAAAGAGGCGATGAAACAAGCCGGACCTGTTTTATTAGAACCTGTTTACGAATTATCCGTTTATACTGAACAAAAATTTGTTGGAGACATTCTTTCTGATATTTCATCAAAACGGGGGCGAGTTTTAGGACAGGATTCTTTGGCTGGAGGAATTGAAATCATCAAAGCTCTGGTTCCATTAAAAGAGCTACAAAAATACTCAATTGACCTAAAACAAATTACTTCTGGTACTGGAAGCTTTGAAATTCAGTTTAATAATTATCAACAGATAACTGGTAAGATTGCTGATGAAGTGATTACTGAAGCAGCAAAATTTAATGAAGAAGAATAATATACGTATCCGCCCGATAAAAAGGGCGGATTTTTTTTCAAATTTTTAAATCACTTATATTTCTATCTATTAATTCTACATTTTGATAAAATTAGCTAAAAGAAGATCTAATAATTGCATATAATATGCTATAAAATAATCACAACAATAAACAATAACTTTTAAATGAAACTGATTAAACCTCTCTTATTACTCTTTTTAATCTTAATCCTCTTTACATCCTGTATTTATCAATATCCGAATTCACTATATTTTAAAAATTCTTTAGACTTGGAGTCCTGGAATTTTAACCGATCAGATACTATCCATTTAAACAAAGGTTGGGATATTTATTCAGAACAATTACTTACCCCTCAAGATTTTATAGATAATTCTGCTACTCTTATTCCGACTGATAATCCTCAATTTAAATATGGCTATATCACTGCTAGACAGGTTGTTAAACTTCCTGCTGATCAAAGTTTCATTTTATCGTTTTTTCATCATCGATCTGCAATTAAAGTCTGGATTAATGGCAAATTATTGTTAGAAGACGGAAAAGTTGCCAGAAACAAAAAAGAAGAGCATTGTTCTTCTGCTAATAAAAAAATGGTAATCTTTGAATCAAAAGAGAGTAATGAAATAGTAATTCAATTATCTAACTTCCATTACATGAGAGGAGAGTTAGGTATCATCACCCTGGGTAATTCACAAAAATCATTTACCAGCTATGTAATATCCATTGCCTGGGAACTTTTTTTTCAAGGTGCAGCCTTTTTCTTTGGATTATATCATTTGGTCATTTTTTTCTATCGTAGAAAAGAAAAATCAAATCTTTTGTTTGCCATCATTTGTTTCCTCTTTAACCTGAGAATGATGACAACAGGCAATGAATTTCTGTCTATCCTTTTTCAATCTATTCCATTTGAAATAGAATGGAAAATTGAGCTTATTTCTATTTATACAGCAACCCCCTTAATTTTAACTTTCTTGTTTTTCTTGTTTCCTGAAGTAAAACATAAAGAATATGCATTATTTTTCTATATTAGCTCTGGTATTTTTATTTTTATCACTTTTTTCTTTCCCATTAGATATCAGCGAATCCTTTTTGATTATTATTTATTCATAATAGGAACGATTTTTGTATATTTTATCTATATTGCTATACAAATCTATCACCTCAATCTAGTTGGATCCAAAATTCATATTATTGCCGTTTCCATACTTGTCTGTTTTGTTATATTAGAAATTTTGTTCTACAAGTTTTTACACATTGGTGTAACAATTGGCTTACTGACACAAATCGGTTTTTTCACTTTCTCCCTTTGTAATGGTTTTATTATTGCCATAAAATACAGTACTTCATCTCAAAAAGTCGAAAGATTATCACATGATTTAAAAATTAACAATCAAAAATTAATTGAAGCAGATCGTTTAAAAGATGAGTTTTTAGCTAATACCTCTCATGAACTGAGAACCCCCTTACACGGTATTATTGGAATAGCTCAATCTTTAGAAGATGGAATAGCAGGAGAATTACCTGGAGAAATCAGTTCAAATATAGCTTTAATATCTATCAGTGCAAAACGTTTATATAATTTGGTTAATGACATTCTGGATTTTTCTAAAATTAGGAATAATGAATTAGCTATTAATAAAAAAGCTGTTGATCTCTTTCATACAACTGAATATGTTATTCAATTAAATTCCCCATTAGTCACCCATAAAGATCTTGAAATCATCAATCACATTGATCCCGGCTTAGAAAAAGTACTAGCAGATGAAAACCGAATTATTCAAATCTTAAATAACCTGCTCAGCAATGCAATTAAATTTACAGAGCATGGCAAAATTGAAATTTCAGCAAAACCAATAGAAGATATGATTACTATTGAAGTGAAAGACACTGGAATCGGCATTGACGAAGAGCACTATCACAGAATTTTTGGTACTTTCAACCAGATTGACGGCTCCATTGCTCGAAAATATGGTGGTACAGGCTTAGGACTATCTATCACAAAAAAACTAGTAGAATTACAAGATGGTACTATTCGTGTTCAATCTAAGCTCAACGAAGGTTCGACTTTTACGTTTACTCTACCAAGGGCAAAAGTTTCTGAAATTACAGAAGATCATACATCACAAGATATTTCACCAAACGTATTTTTTGAAAAATGGCTTTTTAAAGATAAAGAAAAGGAAGACGAAGATACAACATTAATCGAAACCCCCTACACATTATTATTAGTTGATGATGACCCAATTAATATACATTTACTCAATCAGCAACTGGATGACAAGCGATATCAATTAATCAATGCCTACAACGGCGAGGTTGCTTTAAAAATAGTTGAAGAAAATACAAACATTGATTTAATCATTTTAGATGTCATGATGCCGGAAGTAACAGGTTATGATGTCTGTCAAATAGTCCGTGAAAAATATTCCATTTTTGAACTCCCTATTCTTATTGTGACAGCTAAAAATCAAATTGATAATTTGATTAAAGGGTTTGAACTTGGCGCCAATGACTATTTAATTAAACCCTATCACAAATTAGAACTCCGTTCCCGTATTGAAACATTGCTTAATTTGAAAAAAGCGACTGAAAGCAGTGAAGTATTAAAAAATGCCAGCGATTTAAAAACACAATTATTGAACATAGCAGCCCATAATATCCGAAATCCAATCAGTTCGATTATGGGTTATACTTCTCTTTTAAAAAAGAAACCCTATTTAGACCATACTGATTTACGTTATATTGATATCATTATCCATTCTGCTAATCGAATTGTCCATCTCATTGATGAAATATTAGAAAATACCAGAATAAAGGACGGCAAAGTAGTTCTAAACAAAATCAACTTTAATCTTGATCAAATGTTAAAATCAATAATTGAACAAAACAATCAAAATGCAATAAATAAAAAACAAAACATCCACTATCAATCAAATGAAAATGATTTGATTATTTCTGCAGATCATTATCGATTAGCTGAAGTTTTTGATAATTTACTCAGTAATGCTATAAAATATTCTCCCCAAAACAAGAACATCTGGATTAATGTCAACTCGGAAAATCAGGAAAAATTAATCGTTGAGATTCAAGATGAAGGCCCAGGGTTTAGTAAAGATGATCTGGTAAAAGTATTTGGAGAGTTTCAAAAGCTTTCTGCTAAACCAACAGGAAACGAAAATTCCACTGGGCTAGGTTTGGCAATTACCAAACGGTTGGTTGAATTACATCACGGGAAGATATATGTAACCAATAATCGATCCGGAGGAGCTACTTTTACTGTAGAGCTCCCTCAGATGAACTTCACTTGATATTAACATTTTAAGTGAAATTAAATTAAGATAAATACTGGGATGAATAAAACCGAATAAAGTGACGAATGGAATCAAATGCAATATCCTGCTCATTCAGCTGATTTAAAAAAATCAATTGATAATCATCAATTTCTTCTGATAGTTTTATTTTGTCAAAGTTTGGGTGAATTGCCGTAAAAGCTATATCCAATGTAAAATAGGTGAATCCTTTATAAGGATACTGATTAGGAAAGGTAGTTAAATAGTTTAACTGGCCAATCTCAATATTCAGCTCTTCAAATATTTCTCTCTTTAAAGCGTCTTCAGCTGTTTCATTTATATCAACAAATCCACCAGGTAAATCCAGCAGCCCTTTTCCCGGTTCCTTAGCCCTCTTAGTAAAAAGAATCCGGCCGGTTTGATCAAAAAGCAAACCAGCAACTGCAGCTGCAGCATTTATATGAAAACAAAAATCACAATTGTCACAAATAAAAAGGTCTTTTCTTTGGGCATGGTATTTTTCAGATCCGCAACGAGGACAATAGGAAAAGACTTTTTCAGGATAAAATTTCTCCGACATAAATAAAGTTAATCCAGTTCAGACTCAAAATCAATCGACATAAATGCTATTCCAAAAATAGTCATTTTTCTTATCAATTAAAAGAAGTTTTTCTTTTGTACTGAGTGATACAACATAAAAATGCGTAAAATTTTTTATATAAACAGAGCGTTGATAAATTTTTGTTTTCCCATAAAAATAATAAAACTGATAACTGGCATAATCAATATTTTTCTCATCCAAACCTTTTGGCTTCCAGTTTTCATGCTCATAAAAAACTTTTACTGTATCCTGCAATAAACTCTGATCTTGTTTAGCAAAGCGATCTGTTGTAAATTCGGGAAATTTATTCGTGTGACGTATTGAAATAACGATGGGACTATTCTGATATTGACTTTCTTTCTGCAAAATTAGATTGCGAAGATTGAATTTAAAAGCTTCCGGAGATTCATACATATCTTCAGGTACAGTATATCGGAATCCGTGTAATTTTACAGGAATTTTCTCCGCCTCCACAGACATCAATTCAACAGATTTAACCAATTCTGGAGTCTTACTTTTTTCATCAGAAATTTTCACCTGAGTAGGCCGTGACATACAAGAAATCAATAATAATAAAGCTAAAAGTAGATATTTTTTCATTAAAGCAAACCTAATAGGCTAAATGTTGAACTTTTCATTTTTTTTTATTTTTACTAAGATAAAATTCAACATTCAACTTAAATCTTATTTATATTAAAAATTCGACCTATTTAAAAATAATTCAAGTAAAATTTCATTAAAAATAACACTGTGGTGCACCGATATTAACAGATGATCACAGGATTAAAATC
>JAKSBL010000124.1 GCA_022361115.1 Spirochaetota bacterium
AAACTGTTGAAGAAATGATTAAAACAATTCATTACAATATAGAATACTATAATGAAAAAAAGCAAAATATATCATTAGCAAGAAATATGGTTTTAGATAATGCAAAGCTCGATCTTCTAGCTTTTATTGATGATGATGAAATACCAGTTGATAATTGGTTATTATTATGTTTAAAAAACTTAGAGAAATATGATTGTGATGGTATACTTGGACCTGTAAAGCCTTCCTATATAACTACACCACCAAAATGGATAATTAAAAGTAAGATATTTGAACGTCCTGAACATCCAACCGGTCATAAGTTGGATGCGGATCAAACTAGAACCGGAAATGTTTTGAATGAAGGAAAAATCTTTATTGATAAAGATAATAGATTTGATCCTAAATTTGGAAAGACAGGTGGTGAAGATAAAGAGCTTTTTAGAAAACTAATTAATAAAGGGTTTAATTTTTTCTGGTGCAATGAAGCTGTTGCATATGAAAAAATTCCTTCTGAGCGTTTTAAAAGATCTTATTTTTTAAGATTTGCCTTACGTTCAGGTAGTACAACTTTATTAGATGAAAATTTTAATAAAAAAAGTATTTTTAGATCAATAATTGCATTTTTAGGTTATTCATTTATATTACCTTTTCTATTTATTTTTAAACACCATTTATTTATGAAATATTTAATTAAAGATGTTAATCATATTGGTAAATTACTAGCTGTTTGTGGATTTGTATTAGTTGATAAAAGGGATGAATTTTAAAAAATAAGGGGGAGATTAATGATAAATAATGATTATCTAATAAATAATAATGATTTAATTTTAATTACAGGAGCAAATGGATTTATTGGCTCAAAAGTTGTTGAATTGTTATGTGAATATGGGTTCAATAATTTAAGGTGCTTTGTACGTCCATCAGGAAATTTAACAAAATTAAAAAAAATCATTACCAAAAATAAAGAGAAAAGTATTGAGATTTTTAAAGGAAATTTATTGGACCCTGATGATTGTAATTTAGCATCTAAGGATGTAAAGGTAGTTTATCATATTGCTGCAGGAGTTGAAAAATCATTTGCAGGTTGTTATTTAAATTCTGTTGTAACTACTAAGAATTTATTAGAAGCAATTGTTCATGAAAAAAAAATAATTCGTTTTGTTAACGTAAGTTCATTTGCAGTATATTCTAATATGAAAATCAGAAGAGGTGGTTTATTAGATGAAAATTGTGTATTAGAAACAAATTTTGTCGAAAGGAATGAAGCATATGCATATGGTAAAGCAAATCAAGATAAAATACTACTAGAATATAACAAAAAGTATCAAATTCCTTATGTTATTGTTCGTCCTGGGGTTGTATTTGGTCCTGAACGTGAAAACATTTCAGTGCGAATAGGAGTAGATACTTTTGGTATTTTTATGCATTTAGGTGGTGGAAATAGAATTCCATATACCTATGTTGATAATTGTGCTGAAGCAATGATATTATCTGGATTAGTAAAAGGTATAGATGGTGAAACATTTAATATAGTGGATGATGATTTACCTAAAAGTAAGTACTTTTTAAAACAATACAAAAAAAGATATAGAAAATTTAAAACCATAAAAGTTCCTTATAGATTATTCTATATTTTTTGTAGTTTATGGGAAAACTATTCAAAAAAAACAAAAGGTCAATTGCCTCCAGTTTTTAATAGAAGAAAATGCTCTGCTTATTGGAAGGGAAATAAATATAGTAATCAAAAATTAAAGAAAATATTAGGATGGAAACCAAGAATTGGGATGAAAGAAGCTTTGGATCAATATTTCCAATCTTTAGTAAATAAAAAATGAGTATAGTTTAAAATAGTTTTGAAGGAGATATCATGTTAAAAGTAGCAATAATTGGTTGTGGAAAAATTGCAGATTTACATACAACATTAATTCAAAGAATTCCTGATTGTAAAATAATAGGTGTTTGTGATAAAGAAAAATTAATGGCTAGACAATTAGCTGAAAGAATTGGTATTACTGATTATTATGATGATATTAATAAATTACTTGAGAGCAAAAAACCTGATGTCGTTCATATTACAACACCACCTCAAAGTCATTATAAACTTGGTGAAATTTGCTTGAAAGCAGGATGTAATCCATATATAGAGAAACCATTCACAGTTAATTATGAGGAAGCAAAAAAATTAATAGATTTAGCAAATGAAAAAAATCTTAAAATTACTGTTGGCCACAGTGCCCAGTTTTCTCCTGTTGCTATTCAATTAAGAAAACTTGTTAATGAGGGATATCTTGGTGGTGATCCAATCCACATGAATAGTATTTTTACTTATTTTCTTGGTGATGGACGTTTTGCAAAAGCTTTATTAGAAGATAAAACTCATTGGGTTAGATACTTGCCTGGTCAATTATTACATAACATAATAAGTCATGGAGTAAGTAAAATTACTGAGTTTATAAATTGTGAAAATCCTAAAGTAATTGCTAGTGGATTCACAAGTAAAATACTCAAAAATATTGGGGAACATGATTTGATAGATGAATTAAGAGTGATTATCCATGATAATGATAATACAACTGGATATTTTACTTTTTCAACTCAAATGAGCCCTAGTATGCATCAATTTCATATATATGGCCCAAAAAACTCAATCTTTATAGACAATATTACACAAACTCTTATAAAACATGATAAATCTAATAATTATAAGAGCTATTTAAATTGCTTTATTCCGCAAAGAAATATAGCTAAACAATATAAGAAAAATTCAAAAAATAATATTAAACAATTTTTAAAAAAGAAATTTTATGCAGATTCATGGATACAAAGCTTGATTGAAAATTTTTATAATTCTGTAGCAAAAGACAGCCCTTTACCAATAAGATATAATGAAATCTTATTAACAGCAAAAATATTAGATGATATTTTTGAGCAAATAAAAAAATAAAATTAAGTCTAATTTTTATATCACTAGATATATAATAATTATGGAGAAAATCCTCTTAAAATGAATAATAATATTAAAATCGAAAGTTT
>JAKSBL010000419.1 GCA_022361115.1 Spirochaetota bacterium
TCTCTGAATTTCAGTAATCAAAACTATACATTAAGTGTGACTAATGAGATCAATCATATTGATCAGTCTAATCAAATTATCATCTCTGCTCCCGACAGCATAGGCCAGGTAAAATGGAAAAATCAATCTCAGGTGAGAGATATATTGATAAAATCACCGGAATACAAGATAAAATTACTCAATATGGATTCTTTTATTGAACAAAATTTAACAAAATCTTTTGAGGAGAATAAAGTCCATTATCAGTTACAAATAAAAAGTCAAACCAATTTGGATAAAATAAAAATTTATATGCTCTGTTATCATAAACTTTTTCCTTTTAACACAAATTACCAGATATTTTATCATTCAGATTCTGAATTTGCTGAAGAAAATAGTGATGTAATAGAGTTTTTGATTCCTCGCTTTAGTGGTAATCAGATCATACTGGACTTTGATCTGATGCCTTATAGTGAAAATAAAATGATTATACAAATTGAACATGAAGGATTATATTCTGATTATTATCTATTCTCAGATCGCCATTCTGTTATTCCAAATACAGTCTATTTAAATGAAGAAATATTGAATTAATCAAAGTGATACAGCAATTTCCAATTAAAATGACTGGCAAAAGCCGCCAGTTTATTAAAGTCAAATTTATGATACTTTAACCTCTGAAATTCACCTATTTTGCTAAATTCTTAATTGAAAACAGCTAAACTACCTTGACTTTATCTGCTATAAATGATAATTTACTGAGATTAAAAACAATATTATTAATATCGCAAGAGAAGGAGATAGATGGATGTTTACTCAAATATTTACATTAGCTCAAGCCAGTGGTGGAGGATTTAATCAGTATTCTTTTTATTTTTTAATGGGTGGGATGATCCTTTTCTTTTATTTTTTTGTCGTTCGTCCGCAAAACAAGAAAAAGAAAGAAATGCAGAATATGCTGAACAATATGAAAAAAAATGACCGTGTTGTTACTATTGGCGGTATTCATGGTAAAGTGGTAACTGTAAAAGATGACACCATTACCATTCGCGTTGATGATAGTGCTGAAATCACTTTTGACAAAAATGCAATTGCTCGTGTTGTTGGCCAAAAAACTGCTCCTGCACCAAAAAAAGAAAATAAAAAAGATAACAAGAAAGAAAAAGAAGAAAAAGAAGAAGAAAATAACGAAAATAGTGATTCTAACGAAACAAAAAGTGAATAACAGGATGGCAATAAGATGAAAAAAACAAGTAGACTATTGTTTGTAATATTCCTGATTGGTTCTGGAGTATTTTTCCTTCTTCCCACAATCAGGTGGTATTTCTTTTTTGATAGTGAAAAAAGAAATGATGCGGCTTTAACGGGTGAACGATTAAAAGCTGTTGTGGAAAGAAGAATTGACGAAACTTTAGCTAAGTTAGATAGTGGAGAAGAATTACCAGAGTTAGAATATTTACAAAAAGAATATATAGCTTACATCAAAAAAGTAAATAAATTACGTGAGTATAATAAATATGAAGAGGATAAGAATATTTCATATACTCAACTGCGTGATAATATTTATGAATTAAAAAAGAACAATGAAAAATATGCAACAGCCTACCTTAGAGAAAAACTGGAAGATCATTATCAGGACTATTATAAAAAGTTAGCTAAGGTAAAAGATGGTATTATTCGTCTTGGACTAGATTTACAGGGAGGTTCATATGCAATCGTAACTGTAAATTTTGATCACCCTTCGATTTTAGAGAAATATCCTGAAGATCAATACCCAAATGGTATTCCAGCTGAAGATAAGAAGGCTATGATTGATAGTGCTGTCATTAAAATCAGAAATCGGATTGATAAATATGGGGTTTCTGAAGTATCAATACAAAAATTGCGAGATCAAAATAAAATAAAAATTGATATTCCTGGTGAAAAAAGGCCGGAAGGTTTAAGAGCTATTATTGAGACAGTTGGTGTATTGGAATTTAAATTGATCTCTAAAGATGGTTCTAAAATATTAAATGACCTGCAGGCAGAGTATGCAGCTCAGGGAATGACCATTTTTGATGAAACTGGGAAAAATGTAAAACCGGAAGTCTTGACTCAGTTGCCTCCTGATACAGAAATTTTATTTATCAGTAATAAAGATAAATGGGGAGTTGACAGTCAGGAAAATCTGATGGTCAATGTAGTAGAAAAAGAGTCACTATTAGGAAGTAATCCTCAGGTAGATTCAGCTTCTGTACAACCAGGACAAATGGGTAATTATGTCATCAATTTTGTTTTAAAAGGTGATTCTGCTCAAAAATGGGCTCAAGTTACTGGTGACAATGTCGGGCGAGAGATTGCTATTATTTTAGATGATGTGATTTTAACCAATCCAGTGGTTGATGAACGAATCCCCAATGGCCGTAGCCAGGTAAGATTAGGAGATACTCCTTATGAAGATTTACAGACTCTGGCCTTGATCTTACGTTCCGGAAGTCTCAATGTTCCAATGGAAATATCTGAAGAAAACACAGTTGGTGCAAGTTTAGGGCGAGACACCATTGAGAAGGGTATTACTGCATTAGTAATTGGATCTATTCTGGTTCTGTTATTTATGATGGTATATTACAGCATTGGAGGTATTATTGCCAATTTAGTATTAGTTTTAAATACTTTTTTCCTTTTAGCAGGATTGGGATTATTTAATGGTACCCTGACCCTACCAGGTATTGCCGGTATTATTTTAACTATTGGTATGGCCGTTGATGCGAATGTTATTATATATGAACGGATTAAAGAAGAATTCCGTTCCGGAAAAACATTTAAAACTGCTGTTAATTTAGGTTTTGATAGAGCTTTTTTAACCATTATGGATGCTAATTTAACAACTTTTTTTGCTGCAATTGGTTTAGCATTATTTGGTACAGGTACTATTAAGGGATTTGCCGTAACTCTTTGTTTAGGTATTGTGTGTTCCCTTTTTACTTCCTTATTTGTAACACGCCTGGTATTGGATACCCTGACCAGTTATGTAGATTTTAAAACACTCCGGGTGTTTTCATTATTGAGGGGGAAATAAGGATATGAGAACAAATTTTAATTTTATCAAATTAAAAAATATTGCTTTTGTTATTTCAATTGTTGTTATACTCATTGGCGGTTGGTTAATATTTGGGCCAAAAGATGTAAATCTAGGTATTTTTACTGCAAAAGGTTTTAAATTAGGTATAGATTTTCAGGGTGGTTTGATTCACCAGCTAAAAATCTATGATGGTTTTGAGATCAATCGCTTACGAAACCTAGTATCACAGGCTGGTTTAGGGAATGAAGTTCAAGAAGTTACTGTTTCTGAAAATAGAAGAATTAAAAATGAAAGTTCATTTTTAATTAAAACCATTATTACAGCTGAAGAACAGGAATATATTAGTGAAAATAATTTAACTCCTTCTAAATTCCTGGAAGATAAAATTAATAAACTCTATGGTTTAATTATTGAAGAGGTTGGCCGGGATAAAGTTACCTTAGAAGGGGCTGATTATGAAAGGGCAATCAGTATATATGGAAAAGAAGGTATATCAGGAACTATTGATTACCTTTCTACTGACACTTCTATTGTGGTAAATAATGTAACGAAAGAGAGTGAAAGTATTATATCCCCTTCTTATTCAGAAGGTTTACGATTACAAGCTTTATTGTTTGTTCTCTTTTTACTCTTGATCATGCTGGTTTATGTATCTTTCCGGTTTCGTTTTGATTCAGCTTTAGGAGCTGTAGCTGCCCTTTTCCACGATACATTGATCTTGTTAGGTGTGATTACTTTAGCTCAAGTTGAACTGGACTGGTCTGTAGTCGCTGCTATTTTGACCATTATTGGTTATTCAATTAACGACACAATAGTTGTATTTGACCGAATTCGTGAAAATCGGGGAATATTAGAAGATCGTTTACCAATAGAAATTTTTAATATTTCTATCAATCAAACTTTGAGTCGAACCATTATCACATCTTTAACAACTTTATTAGTAGTTGGTGCTCTTTTTGTTCTGGGTGGACCAAAAATTAAAGGCTTTGCCTTTACTTTATTAGTTGGTATTTTTATTGGTACCTATTCTTCAATTTTTATTGCTTCTCCAATTGTTTATCTGTGGGATAAAAACTTCAGTAGAAACAAGAAAAAATATAAAAAAATGGAATTAAAACAAGAAGAAAAGAAACAAAAAGAAGTTGCTACTGAGCAAAATGAAGAAGCAACTACAGAAGAAGCTGAAAGTACTTCTGAAGAAATCCAGTTATCACGTCAAAAATTGAAAAAATTAACTGGTGGTAAGAAAAAAAGATAGGAATTTGTTATTATAGAAGTGAGATGATTATTCATGAAGAAATGCTTCAAAAGCTTGACAGAATGGATAATTAGTTTTATAAATGTATTTTAATTTTGAAAATAAAGTAGAAATACAATAATGTTTAATATTGTATTAAAAATTTTGAAGGAGATTTATGGCTAAAGAAGAACCTATTGAAATTGTTGGAACAGTAATGACTGCCTTACCAAACGCCATGTTTAAAGTAAGAGCTGAAAATGGACATGAAATATTAGCTCAGTTATCTGGTAAAATGAGAAAGTATTATATTCGTATTGTTCCAGGTGATAAAGTTACAGTAGAGGTGTCCCCTTATGATCTGACAAGAGGTAGGATTGTTTTTAGAAATAAATAAGCAAAGAGAGGAACTGATTTAAAATGTGAATAGATTTAGTAGAAAATAGTACTGAATTAAAAGCAGTAAATAAGTTCTTGCTATAGATAATATAACATGAAAGTGAGGTGAATGAATACTTGGCTGAAGTTTATGTTTCAAGAGACGATAATATCGAAAAGTCTATAAAAAAATTCAAAAAAATTATTGATAGGGAAGGTATTCTTCTTGAAGTAAAAAAAAGAAGATATTTTGCTAAACCTGCAACATTAAAGCACGAAAAAAATAAGAAATTAGAACGAAAAAGACGTAAAAAAATGATGAAATCAAAGAGATATTATTGATTTTGTTAAAAAAATTTTAATTTGTATGAAAAATGCAAATTAAATTTGAAATTATTAAAATTGCTGTTATAATATTATTACTATTATGAAAAAGACGATTGCCTTAACAATCCTAATTATACTCTTGATGATTTCTTGTAAATCTTTGTCTAGTAATAATTATGGTGATTTTATTTTAAAAAATCGTTCTGAAAAAGTGATTGAGTTTGTTTGGGTTACTCCAGAAGGGGAAAGGTGGCCAACTGTTTCCAGTGTTGATATTGGAGAGGAAGGCATGTATGAACTCAAATCCTTGAAGCCAGGCAAATATGATATTGCCATAGATTTTAAGAACGAATATGAGCAGGGAAAATATAATTCCAAGATGGATAAAAGTAAATGTCTTACTATAGAAAAAGGCATTACAAAGATCTGGATTGTTAATGAACAAGGTGATATTATTCGCAACTAATGAAATAATTTTATAATAAAACCGGGCATATCAATTAGCCCGGTTTTTTTTAAATTCCAGAAGAAAGAAAAATATATGAGAATAAAATTACTAGATGAAACAACATATAGTAAAATTGCTGCTGGTGAGGTGATTGAACGGCCTGCCTCGATAGTTCGGGAGTTAATTGATAATGCTATTGATTCAGGAGCTACTGAGATTAGTATTAAAATAGAAAATAGTGGCTTAGAGAAAATAATTGTAAGTGATAATGGCTGTGGAATTGAAAAAGATGATCTGGCACTAGCTTTAGAAAAGCATTCTACTAGTAAAATTGATTCTATTGATGATCTTGAAAAACTGGTTTCAATGGGATTTAGAGGAGAAGCTCTTCACTCCATTAAAACGGTATCTAAATTGGCTCTTATTTCTAATACGGATATTACTGGACAATCGAGTGGTTATCAAATATGTTCATTTGATGATCAAGCCATACAACCTGTTGCTACAAAAAAGGGAACCAAAGTAATTGTAGAAGATGTTTTTTATAATATCCCTGTCCGAAAAAAATTTATTAAATCTTCTACTTCTGAGAGAAATTTAATAAAAAAGACGATTATTGCCAAGAGTTTAGCTTATACAAATATCCGTTTTTCCTTTTTTCAGGATAATAAATTAGTTTTGCAAACTCCTGGTAATGACCAGTTTGAAGATGCTTTCTTTTTTCTTTACCCTAAAGAGAATAAGTTTCAGATAAACCACTACTCATTACAGCTGTCTGATTATGCAAAAATTGATTTATATTATTCAGATTATCAAGTTTTTTTTAATAATCGCAATTATCAACAAATCTTTGTTAACCAAAGACCAGTAAGTATTAACTTTTTTTATTCAGCTATAGATAAAGGAATGCGTAGCTGGATTTCACCAGGAAGATTTCCTCTTATTTATGTTTTTCTGAATATTGATCCATCCATGATTGATATCAATATTCATCCAGCTAAAAAAGAAATACGTTTTTTTCAACAAAATGAAATATATCAATATCTATTATCAACTGTGGAAAAAGCTTATAGTCAGTTAGCGAAATCAGATATATTTCAAAAACCAGAAATATTCTCATCTGATCATAAACCTTTTTTTAAAAAAGAGGATCCTCAAGAGAGTGAGACTCCTGGAAGAAATCAAAGGGAAACAATTTGGCCCGACTTTATCAATGAGTATAAAGTAACTTATCCTCAACACAAAGAGCAAAAGGATTTGGTATCTTCTGCGGCAGTAATTGACCGGGTTGATCATAAAGCTTTAGAAGTTAATCAGACCTATCACCAATATGAAATTATAGGGGTTATTTTTAAAACTTATATCATTGTTGCTGAAGAAGAAGGGATTTTACTTTTAGATCAACATGCTGTTTCTGAATCTATTATTTATCTGAATAAAAAGGAGAAATATGAGCTTAAAAAATCCAGTCAACCTCTTTTGATTCCTATGGTTTTAGAGGTTCAGAACTGGAATAATTCGATTACTCAAAAACTGAAAATCCTCAATGAACATCTATTTGAAATCGATCAGCAAGAAGGAAATTCACTGGTAATCCGGGCTTTACCTTCATTCCTCACTCTGCAAAAAGAAAATGATCAAATAGCTGACATAATACAGAATTATCTGGAACTAGAGGAACTTTTTGATTCTCAGATAATAGATTATTTTTTGATTCAAGCGTCCTGTAGAAAAAAAAAAAAAAAAGGAGATGATCTTAATTATGTTGAAATTCAAGAATTAGTTGATCATTTTTATAAAAATAAAATGACTCATTGTCCTCATGGCCGTCCAGTTTATTTTAGAATGGAAAAAACAGATCTGGATAAGTTATTTCAGCGGAAAAAGTAATTATAAATAAATTTTAGCAAAAAGTATTTTAAATCTGTGGTAATGAATAAAAAATACTCATAATGATCTCTGATCTTGATGGTTTGTCATTCTTTTCAATTTTTTTTACATATTGCTGCATTTTTTCAACTTCATCTGAATCAATCCAAAAACATCCACATTGCTCACAGTAATCCAAAATGATGTCAGAGAATTCTATGAAGTTTATCTTAATCATGGCAGAATCATCGCAGTAAATACATTTTAAAGTACCATGTGTGTCTTTGTGAAAGTGATGATCAATAGATGATTGTTCTAGATCACCGGCTGTATGTTCAATTAGTTTATTTAGTTCACCTTTTTTAATCCAGAATCCTTTACAGCCATTACAGGAATATATTTCAATACCCTGAGCTTTAGTGGGTGTAATGGTATTTTTGCAGATCTGGCAATTCATAAATGCTCCTTAAAAAAATGAAATATTACATTATTATTATAATATTAATTTGCTATGATTTCATCAATAACTTTGAGTTGCTGATTTATTTTATCATCAAAATAATTAATAAAATCATTGTTTTCCATGGTACCTAAAACAGCTGCCATTTCGTGACGATTATCATAAATCAGATATCGCCAGGGATCATCATAATCCTTTTTTCGTGATTGATATACTTTGTTTTTAATATCTGCTAATGTTGTTTTTGATTTATTGAGAAATTGAAGCAGATCTTCTTGATTCAATTGATGAATTGGCTGCTTATAGAGATATTCAAAACAGTACAGGGCGTAGCGCAGGTTATTTCGTAAATATTTTTCTTGATACTGATCATATTGCTGGTGAATATCTGACCAGCTAGCAAAATGATTATTTTTAATACCATTTATTAACTGAGTTAAATACTTCTGAGGGATTATTTGTCCACCCAGATTGATCCATTCCTCATATACTGTTAATTTACTGATTTCTAATAATTGGTTTAAAAAGTTTAACGACTGAGTAGAAGAAGACTGATAATAATTTATCAATGTAGAAATAATATAATACTCAATCATCTTTTGGTAATAATCGATTGCTCTTTTTGGATATTGAATAATGCCGCCATATTTATTCATCACATCTTTATCCGTCACTGAGCCAGGATCAGGTAAATAATGATAGGTGGAATCACTGATTAACTCTTCTAATCTTGTAATAGCTGAAATGATTTCAGAAATGGTATCTGGTGCTAAATATGCGGTTTCAATATGCTGTAGTTTGGTTTTTCTTTTATCTCTGTTTTTAAATTTATAGCTGTTTCTTTCCAAGGCATATTGATTGTAGATGAACCAGTAAGCTGGGATAATTGTGATTTCTGATTTTTGTTTGCTTTGAACAATCAGTGAGAAAGGGTAGGGGTTATAAATTTCATGATCATAGTTTCCTTTAGCAATTAAGGAAAAAGAAGCAAAACGGCTATTATGTTTCAGATTGGTACATAAGCCAGGCCAAAAACCTCTATTAACCAAAATTTCTCCGTCATTGGCCCGGGAGTTATGATTTGATCCAATCGTCGCTCCGGCAGCAATATTGCTCTGTCCTAAAAGGGTTGTTGCAATGAGAAAAGAATTATTATGATGTTGTTCATGAAAGGGGTAAATCAAGTTGCTGATAACCTCACAGCAGGCTAATGTAGAGTTATCTCCTAAATAGGTATCAAAAACCCTGATACCAGTGAGTAATTTACAGTAGGAACCACAAATAAAATTATGAATAATAGCATTATCGCTGATGAAAGCTCCGCAACCTATGATAGCATTCTTAATAATTGCTCCATCCTCAATAACTGTTTGTTCTTTGTGATTGGAGTGAATAAAGCAGTTTTTTAAAGTTTGACAATTATTAATAAGGCCCTTTTCTTTTAATATCAGGTTTTTAATTATTTTTGTGTGTTTTATTACACAATGCTTTTCAATAAGTCCTTTATCAATTAATAATTTAGAATATTGATTATAAGTTAATGACTGAAGTTTTTCTTGTAATTTTTCGTCATCTTTAAATTTATAAAATAAAAAGGTATCGGCTGGTATCATATCTGGAAAAGCGGTTAGAGAGCGGCCGCTATTTTCATTAGCTACTTTTACAGGAAAAAGATATTCTGGGATGTCAGAGTGATGAAAAAATAATTCATCAATATTATGCAAGATACATTCATCTTTAATCTGATAATTTGCCAGATAATTGACGTTACTGATATGGCAGTTTGAGCCTATTTGTGATGAATGGACGCTGGAGAAGTAAATTCCTGCTTGGAATTCCCTTTCCTGGGACTTTAAAGTTTTTTTGATAAACCAGTGATTTGAATTTTGCCGGTAAATATTGTATTTTGTATCAATTCCGGATCAAAA
>JAKSBL010000453.1 GCA_022361115.1 Spirochaetota bacterium
ATTATTTAAAAACAATAAATATTAAAACCTTTTTTTAATTTATATAAACAAAAATTAATATATTGTTTATAATGATAAAGAAGAAGAATATTTTGAATGTTGTTTTTTTCAATGAAGGCCTAAATACTAAATTTAATGAATCAAGAAATATTATCTGATGTTGATTATGTCAAACTTTTTAGTTTCTCACGGGATATCATAAAAAATGCCAGCTTATATGAATCAAAAATTGATTTTAGTCTGGAAGTTAATATCAGTTTGTTAAAAATCTTAAAATGTCGATCTGTTGAATTAAAAGAATATACTGGTTCAGATTGTATTAGTTATTATGTAAAATATACAGATAAAATCGAAACAGAAGTAAAACAGGAAAAAAAGACTTCTTATAATTTTATTCATAAAAAAAAGAAAAGTCCCTCACTTATCACTATTCCTCTTGGAAAAATTGAGAATTCCCATTTTGTATATATCTTCAATAGTAACAAAGAGCATCCATTTTCAGATAATAACTTAAAAATTATTGATGCTTTAATTCCGATCATACATGATGCAATTAATAGCAGACGAGTACAAGCTGCTTTGAAAGAAAGAATAAAAGAATTATCCTGCTTATATAAAATTTGTCAGACATTTTTGCCTGAACTGACTCTTGATGAAATACTAATGAAAATAGTAAAAATTTTGCCTCCTGCAATGCAGTATCCTAAGTATGCTTTTGTTCGAATATTTTATAAAGAAAATATTTATAAAACAAAGAAGTTTCTGTCATCTATGAATTTCATAAAAGAAGATCTTTATATTAATCGTAAAATTCAGGGGAGTATAGAGATTCACTATGTCAAAAATGATATTTTGGAAGGTGAAAAAATATTTTTAATTGAGGAAATCAATCTATTAAAAACAGTGGCAAAACAAATATCATTGGTGATAGAAAAAAAAATAACTGATACAGAAAAAAAAGATATTGAAAAAAAACTCATACATACTGATCGCTTAGCATCTATTGGTATATTGTCTTCAGGTATTGCCCATGAAATCAATAATCCATTATCCAATATTTTAGGTTTTGCACAATTATCAAAAAAAATCCAAATATTACTCAAGAAATCAATCAGGATTTAGATAAAATTATAAAATCATCATTATATGCCCGAGAAGTCATTCAAAAACTAATGCTTTTTGCAAGGGAAATAAATAATGTAAAAAAAGAAACTGATGTAAATATGATAATACAGGATAGTTTAATATTCTTCGAATCAAAATGTAAAAAAAATAATATTGATCTTGTTTTTAATTTAGATAAAAAACTCAGTATTATCCATGCTGATTCCTCCCAAATTACACAGGTTATTATTAATTTGGTTGTTAATAGTATACAATCAATGACAGAGGGAGGAACATTAGCTATTTCAACAAAATGCTTGACTAATTCAATCATTCTGGAAGTAAAAGATACCGGTATAGGAATTCCTGTTGAATTAAATAACAAGATATTTCTTCCTTTTTTTACCACAAAAGATATAGATGAGGGAACTGGTTTAGGTTTATCAGTTGTTCATGGTATTA
The DNA here is from genome assembly GCA_022361115.1 of Spirochaetota bacterium. Lineage (GTDB taxonomy): Bacteria > Spirochaetota > GWE2-31-10 > GWE2-31-10 > GWE2-31-10 > JAKSBL01. The sequence continues at coordinate 1,567 of JAKSBL010000453.1, forward strand.
TAAAAGCTCACAAAGGTGAAATAAGCTTTAAATCATCTTTAGGAAAAGGGACAACTTTTACTATTAAACTTCCAATAGGAGAATAATCTGAAAGCAAAAAATAATAAAACTGATATAAATATTCTGGTTGTAGATGATTCTTTGGAGACCCAGGAAATATTAACCAGAAATTTAGAATATGAAGGGTATAGAGTTCATTCTGTTTCATCAGTTGAAGAAGCTATAATCATTCTTAAGAATAATAGTTTAGATTTAATCATTACAGATTTTAAAATGCCAAAAGTTACAGGTCTTGATTTAATAAAATTTGTTAAAGACCACTATCATAATCTAGAAATCATCATGATAACAGGGTATCCATCTATTGATTCTGCAAAAAATGCTATTAAGTATGGAGCGTATGAATATTTATTAAAACCCTTTACAGATCATGAATTATTAGAAACAATACAAAAAGTAGTTCAAAAAATCAAAAATCGAAAGAATAAACAGAATAATATTAATGACAATAATTTTATGCAGTTTGGGATCATAGGCAAATCAAAACCAATGTTAAAAATTTTTTCGATTATAGAAAAATTAAAAAACAATTTTGATACTGTATTAATAACAGGAGAAAGCGGAACAGGTAAGGAATTAATAGCCAGGGCGTTACATTATAATGGATATAGATCAAATGGTCCATTTGTACCAGTTAATTGTGCTGCAATACCTGATAGTTTATTTGAAAGTGAATTATTTGGCCATGTAAAAGGCTCTTTTACAGGAGCTGATTATTCAAAACTTGGTTTTTTTCAATCAGCTAATAATGGAACTATTTTTTTAGATGAAATTTCAGAAATGAGTCCATTACTGCAGACAAAATTATTACGAGTTTTACAAAACAAAGAAATCTACATGGTAGGATCAGCAAAACCTCAAAAAATAGATATTCAAATTATCGCTTCATCAAATCAGGATTTAAATGAATTGATCCAACAAAATAAATTCAGAAATGATTTATATTATCGTCTTAATGTAATTAATATTACTTTACCTCCTTTAAGAGAGCGTACAGATGATATCATTATACTTACAAATTTTTTTTTGAATAAGTATTGTAATGAGTATAATAAAAGTGATTTAGTATTGGAAGAAGATATTATTGAAATATTCCAAAATTATCAATGGCCTGGAAATATTAGAGAAATGGAAAATTTAATAAAAAGAATTGTGATATTAGCCGAAGGAAAAACAATAAAAGGAGTTAATCTGCCAGATCATATGAAATACAATTTAGATTTCTCAAATAATTATAAACAATCTTTACTGGACATTGAAAAAAAACACATAAAAAAAGTATTAAATCATTGTCATAATAATAAAACTGCAGCTGCCAAAATTTTAGGAATCAATAGAAAAACTTTAAGGGAAAAATTAATTAAATTTAAAATTGTATAATTTTTCATCCTAAAATATTTGATGATGAAGATTTAGATACTTCCAAAACAAAAAAAGGGCTGTTCTTATTATTTACTCTAATAAAAGAACAACCCAAAAGAAGTTATATATGAATCCAGTTTAAACGAAGTAATTAAACCAGACCCTGTTCAATCATAGCATCTGCAACTTTTTTAAAACCTGCTATATTAGCTCCGGAAATATAATCACCGGTAAAACTATATTCATCAGCAGCCTCGATACAATTATTATGAATATTTATCATTATATTTTTAAGCTTAGCATCTACTTCATTTTTATCCCATTTTAAACGCATACTATTTTGAGACATTTCTAATCCTGAAGTAGCAACTCCACCAGCATTAGCAGCTTTACCTGGAGCAAAAGGGATATTATTTTGCTGAAAAATCTGGATTGCTTCTGGAGTACAGCCCATATTAGAAACTTCAATTACCATTTTGCACTGATTCTTTGTTAATTCTTTTGCATCATTCTCATCGAGTTCATTTTGAATGGCACATGGTAAAGCAATATCACAGTTTAATCCCCATGGCCGTTTGCCGGGAAAAAATTCTGCACTGCTAAATTTCTTAACATAATCTTCTACAATATCCTTACCGCTTGCTCTCATTTTCAACATATAATCAATTTTTTCTCCAATTATTCCATCCTTATCATAAACAAAACCGTCAGGTCCGGAAATAGCTATAATCTTTGCACCTAATTCTGAGGCTTTTAAAGCACACCCCCAGGCAACATTCCCAAATCCAGAAACAGCTAATGTTTTACCCTCTAAAGTGTCATTCTTCATCTTTAACATTTCTTCTGCAAAATATATTGCCCCAAATCCTGTAGCCTCAGGCCGGATTAAACTTCCCCCCCAATTTAATCCTTTTCCTGTAATCCATCCTTCAAATCGATTAACCAGTTTTTTATATTGCCCAAAAAGATAACCAATTTCTCTTCCTCCTACACCTATATCACCTGCAGGCACATCAGTATCCGGGCCAACATGCCGGTATAATTCATTCATAAAACTCTGACAAAATCGCATTACTTCATTATCAGATCTGCCGGTTACATTAAAATCACTTCCGCCTTTCCCTCCTCCTATTGGCAATCCTGTTAAACTATTTTTAAAAGTTTGCTCAAAACCTAGAAATTTCAATCCGCTTAAAGTTACAGATGGATGGAAACGCAACCCGCCTTTATAAGGTCCTAAGGTACTATTAAATTCTACACGATATCCAGTATTTACACGGATCTCTCCTCTATCATCCTGCCAGGGAACTCTGAAAGTAATGATTCTTTCCGGTTCTGTAATTCTTTCCAAAATACGGTGCTTTTTATATTTTGGGACTCTTTCTATAATGAGATTTAATGATTCAAGAACTTCAGTAGCGGCTTGTAAAAACTCATGTTCCCAGCTATATTTTTTATGAGTTCTTTCCAGTACTTCTTTTATGTAGCTATTCATTATTATCCTCCATAAATACTATTCATACATTTCACAAAAGTAGATAACCTTGCCTTCCGACATATAAATACAATCATCTTTTCCATCGCAAAAACAACACAAGCCCTGGCTAACTTTTGAATTTGAGTAATCTGTTTTTTTTATTTCAACATCTGAATCATCATCTTTATCTACAATATCATGATATATTACAGCTATTTTATCTTCTTGATACTCCTCACATTGCAGGATGGATTGATTTTTAGCTTTATACATGCAGGTTTCAAAATTCATACAAGTGTTACAAAGACTTTTTTCTAAATACTGATTAGTAAATATCCCTCCTTTATCTAAACATTTATTCATTTTATCCTCCTTTAAAAAATTATTAATGACTTATAGCAACAACAATGCCAATGAAAACAGA
>JAKSBL010000223.1 GCA_022361115.1 Spirochaetota bacterium
AATTAATATTTTTTCATTTTCAATTAAATATGTTTTATTGCCAGCTCTATCTGCAATATAAAAATCAGTAATATTAGTAGTTCCATCCTGAGCGTAGACTTTTTTATCTATAATATTTATTTCAGCATTCTGGAAAACAGTATATCCAAACTGCATTTGTTCAAAAGTATCTACATTGTCTGCTATATTTGACCATTCTAGAATTGTATGATCGGCAATATTCATTTTATCTTTTTCTGTAACATTTAAACCAGTGATAACAGGTGCTTCAGTATCATAAAGAAATTCAACAGCTTCATATGTATAAATTTTATTAAATTTATCTAGCACACCAACATATAATCTGTATTTTCCTTGATCTGTAATCAGACTATTAAAATCATTTATATCTATATCATAACTACTTATACCGTATGTATTTTCCTCATTTAATGGAGGAGTTGTTTGCCCGCTTCCACTTTGATAGTCATAATAGGCAGCATTTGTAGAAATAGAACCTTGGTAAATTTCATTATCAGCACTATTCACATAGTACATGAGCAATGTTATTATTTTTACTCCATTTTCAGAAGAAACATTGATATTATTAGTAAATCCATTAACATAGTAATTATCTAACTCCAGTGAATTGATCGTAACTAAAGGATCTTTGGCTTTATATACATAATATGTTTGTCTTTCTTTGCTCCAGTCTCTATCATATTTATGACCAGCTCCTTGTCCCGGTCTTCTGGTCCAATCATGCTTGTAACTAACTCTTATTATACTTGATGAAATACTTTCATTGATAAAAGGTTTGATAAATATGATAGGATCAACATCATTTGTTTGATTGACCTGCCAAGTCCACTCTTTATTAGTTTTTTTCTCCAAATCTCTGGGATGATCAGTTAAAGCATTAGCATCAAGGTAATCTCTGTCATACCAATTATCTGAATTTCTCTCATATTTGTTTGACCAAACACCTAAATCACTGATAGACATTTCCATCCAATACCTAATTCCATAGTTTCCTGGATAACCAACTCCACATTTCATATAAGTATAATGTTCCCCTTTTGCTTCAACTTTACTAATAGTTAAAAGATCTACACCACTTGAATATTTAGTTTGATTATTATTAAAATAGTATTGTGTTTCTGATGATTCTCTAAGCTTAAAATACCCATTTGCATTTTTTTGTGCAGGAACATACAAATAATTATTAAATCTATTATTAATTTCTGTTACTAATTGATTTTTAACCGCTGTTGATAATTGATCTGGCATTATTCTTGTTAATTCATTTGCATATATATTTACAAATAAAAATCCAAATGAAATTAATTTAAAAAACCAATGTTTTTTTCTCATTATTATGTCCTCAATTTATTTTTTATTAATTAAATATTCAATTTATATAAATGTTATCTAAAAAAACACCTTTTTTAAATATACAAAGCACCTCAATTACAGGCCGCTTCATAATAGAATTTATATTTGATTTAAAAAATTGAACTTTTTTGGATAGGTTTCTAAAAGAAATATTAATATAAGATTTAGTGATTTGTGGCTAATATATCATATATTAAAAAAAAGTCAAATTTTATTTTATCATTTATATAATAAACTACATATCGAGTTTCTCATTAATTTTGATTTTTAACGGCAAATGAGAAATTTTTTTGCCTGATGCCAAATAGCAATACACAAAAAAAGCCTTGTTGTAATAATCAACAAGGCTTTTTTTCGTTAAAATACTGGAACCGCTTCTACTTCTTCTTTTTTTTCCTGTTTTGAATTCAAAAAATTTACTTTTTTTGCTTCAACCAATACTTTGGATCTTTTCCTACCCTCTTTGTTTTCCCAGGTTTCCTGTTTCAGATTGCCATGAATTCGAACCAGGGACCCTTTTTTAAGATATTTGGAACAGGTATCTGCCAGTTTATTCCAGGCTTTCACACTAAAATAGTTAACCGTATTCCGCCATTCTTCACCGATTTTAAAGGACTTGTTCACTGCAATATCAAAACTGCATAATGAATGTCCATTTTTTGTGTACAGTAATTCCGGCTCCCTGGTCAACCTTCCTTCCACAAAACTTTCATTTAATTGTTC
>JAKSBL010000641.1 GCA_022361115.1 Spirochaetota bacterium
AATGGAGATACCAGGCTTATCTAAAAATGAAAGGAGAAATTCATCAGTTAGATAAGCGAAGAAAAAAAAGCAACCCATTAAAAGAACGGAAACATAAAAGCAAATTTGCCAGCAAAGCCAGAGAAAGGCAGAATTTAAAAAAAGAAATGCAGGATTACTTGAAGTTTTGATTGAAAAAAAGGTGGCTAAAAAACACAGATCAGTTGCTGTCTTTTCCTGGTCACCTCTGTTTTTTTAAGAATGTTATTCGCTAATCGGAATGTCACGATCAATAGGCATTTCCAAAGAAATAAAGGATTCAGTTGATAAAACGCCGTCAATGCTCTGGATTTTTTGTACTAATAATTCATAAAGCCCCTGTGTGGTGTGGGCATAGACTTTGATAAAAATAGAATAGCCGCCAGTTGTATAATGTGCCTCAATGACTTCCGGGATTTCTCTCAGTTTATCTAATACGATTTGATAAACATCTGCTGATTTTAAATTGATACCAATAAATGCACAGACATCATAACCAAGTGTTTCCGGAGCGATGATTACCTTACTTCCTTTAATAACACCCATTTCTTTTAGTTTGGCATATCGAACATGAATGGTTCCGCCGGATACATCCAGGTCTCGAGCTAATTCCTGGAAATGACGTCTTCCATTATCTTGTAACTCCTTTAAAATTTGTTTCTCAAGATGATCCATTTCATATTGTTCACTCATGATTACCCTTTACTTTCTTTTAAAACAAAATAATTGAAAATATTATAATAGTAAAATTGTCACATTTTAACTTTATTAGTTTATCAATAATATCATACTTTTTTTAAAAATATAATAAAAAAGTAAAATTTTCAATAGTATACTGATAATTATTTATTATTTCTTTCCCAATTCTAACTATTTTTTCTGCTTAACAATGTTTTGATTTGACTGATATCCTCAATTTTATCCTTGAATTGGGGAGCGTCTGGACAGATAAATTGCGAGAATCCAAATTTTTGGCTCTCCTTATAACGCTGTTGCTGTTTATAAACCGGACGGATTTTGCCTGTTAAGGATAATTCTCCCAGAATAACGGTATTACTGGTAATTGAAATTTTATTTTTTGATGAAAATATAGCTGCAGCAATAGCAAAGTCAATCCCCACATCAGCGGTTTTAATTCCCCCGGTGATATTGACATAAATATCATAATTATTTAAATTTTCTCCGCAATGTTTATTTAAAATAGCAGCTATACGATTGATTCGCTTAATATCAATACCTTCTGCAAAACGTCGTGGATTAGGAAAGGTAGAGGGCACAACTAAAGCTTCAACTTCAATAATGAGAGGATGTCTTCCTTCTAAAATAACAGTTTTACACTTACCCATTGCATCTGATTCTGTATTTTGTTCGATAAAGAACTGAGAAATGTTTTCAATTAGGCTTAAACCTTTACCTGTCATTTCAAAAACCAGCAATTCGTCAATACTTCCATAACGATTTTTGATCGAACGGATAACACGGTATTGATTTTTATACTCATTTTCAAAATAAATCACCACATCAACCATGTGCTCAACCATTTTGGGCCCGGCAATATCACCACTTTTTGTAACATGGCCGACAATAATAACAGGAATACCATTTTGTTTGGCTAATTGAATCAATTGTGCAGAACAATGTTTTATCTGTGAAATAGTTCCTGCTAATGAATCCACTGATTCTGAGTAACAGGTCTGAACCGAATCAATAAAGACCAAATCAGGTTTCTCTTTTTTGCAGAGAGCAACAATCTGATCTGCCCTGGTCTCACAAGAGAGAAAAATATGCCCATCACTTTGACTCACCCGGTCAAACCGCTTTTTAATTTGATTTTTGGATTCTTCTCCGGAAAAATAGAATATTTTCTTGGTTGGATCGATAATTTCTGTCAGATAAAGTAAGAATGTAGATTTGCCGACTCCAGGTTCTCCTGCCATGAGGGTCACTGAACCACAGACAATTCCATCACCAAAAAACTCATTAATAGGCTGATTAGAGGTTTGCAAGGTTTGGCTGGCAGTGGTTTGTATTTGCTGTATTCGTTCCAGTTCTATTGTTTGAGGCAGGATTTCTGTAGTGCCTGGTTTTTCCACCACTTCTTCTATAAATGAGTTCCAGCTAAAACACTCCGGGCATTTACCAATCCATGAGCTGACTGTATAACCGCACTCTTTACAGACAAATCTTTTCTTTTTCTTCATAAGTTTGAGTACTTTACCATTTTTGACCTTATTTGTATACTGATTGGCTGTTTTTTTACATCCACCTCAGAAGTATCATAAGATTTTTGACCTTAAAGTGAATCCAGACAGGTTTTCCCTTCTGGAGTAAAGTGAAAAGAGAGTTCTCCGGTTAATTCAATAATTCCATGAGTGTAAAGGTTGGTTAAGACCTCATCAATAGATTTGTTAATATTAAGAAGAGAAAAGGCAAAACCTGAGGTAACTAAAACGGCTTGATTTTTATCTTTTAAGTCCATGGTAATACGTGGACTATCTTTTATATTTACAGTAATGTAATAAGCATCTGGCATGGAAACTAAAGCTTTCTTACAATTTTGCAGAAAGGTTTTTTCAGAACTTCTTTCCGGCAAATCAAGATTATAGGCTCTGGCTTTTAAAGCCTTTGTCCGACTCTTTCCGCCTGGGTTCACCTGTTTATCCTGATCAATTATTTTTTCTAACTGAAGTTCCTTATTAACTTGGTGGTAATTTTTTTCTAAATGATATTTTAAATCAGGCATATACTGTTCATGAATTTTTGATGAACTTCTGTGTTTAAATTGTCGGTAATGGTTATGAAAGTAATTTTTTTCATTTTCTAATTCCTGCTTAAATCCTTTTTTTTCCAATAAAAACTGATTATTAAAAGAAAAATGGAGAATTTCTGGTAAAAACCGGATAAAGAAGTTGGGAATAAAAAGCAGGATACTGGAAACAATCGATTTTTTTGAAAAAGATTTTTGGTAAATATTTCTTAAGGCTTGAGAACCAAAATGTTCATCAAAATAATTTTGCTTGTCCAAAACAGCAGTATATTTTTCACTGAGTTCATATTTGTATGAAAAAAGTTCAGAGAGTTCTTCAAATTCTAAAGAAGCTTGATAAACATTTTCTTTATCAAAAAAACGGTCCTGCTTTTCGGATAAATATTGAAATCCGTAGTTTAATAGCAGATCATTGTTCAATTGATCGGATTTTTTTAATTCATCAATAATTACTTTAATTGCTTTTACTTTCCAGTTATGTTTAAAACGGAAGATATCATTAAACTCTGCGATATCTTCATTTAAAATTTGATTTACCAGAAAGGATTTCAATTTTTTATAAGGCAAAATGTATTTCTGCCCATCATGAGTAAAAGAATAGGTATAACGGGATACATAAATATTCAGCTGCCGTTGAATATCATTTATGTATTTTGAAGTAACTGATTTTCCCTTATCGGTTTCTTCTTTCTGAGCAATTTTTTTGATGATATTTTGTATCTGTTCTTCTTTAGCAAATCCAGGAAGTTTTTCTTCAGGAATTTCAAAAGCTTGAATGAGCAATTGGAAAAGGTAAATCTTGGTATCATCATCTAAGTTAATAATTTTTTCAAATTTGGTAACATCACAACTGTTCAAATATTGTTGTAAATTTATTGCCAGCAAGAGCAGTTCATTGCTGCCATTGCCTTTTTGATCAATAAATAAAAGGGACATCTTTTGTTTATCAATGGCATCTTTTAATAAATACTTCCCCTCTTCTGGATTGGTTTTAAACAAATCGAGTTCTAATTGAATTTCTTCGATAGGCACTTTAAAATATTCTAAGGCATACTGAGTTAATGCTTCATTAATATGAGGAGGCTGTAAAAAAATAAAGCGAATAATTTCTTCCATCTTCTCCACAATTAAATCATAAACCGTGAAGTCCCCTAGTAAATATGAGGGAGACAGATATAAAAGCTCCAGATTTTGATAACTTAAAACAACTTTTTTGTCTTTACTAAGAAGATTAATTCGGTTCAATGCATCAGTATTAAGATGCACTTTGGTTTCTTCAAAAGTGGTAACTTTTTTTGACAATAAAAATGGATTGCGCTTAATAGCAGTTGCAATGGTTGTATCTAGTTTAATGCGGGTTTGTAAACCAAAGACCTTGATCATTTCCATTAAGGTACTGGTGGTATAGGGAAATTTATCCTCAAAACTTTCAAACAAAATAAGATCCAAAGGAATAAAGAAAAGATTTTCCGTTTGATAAACCTGCTTCAAATAAAGTATCACAGCATCTCCCAAAGTTATATTTAACCTGGGATACAAGCTTTTAAACAAGCTTTTTATTTTTTGATTATTAAAAATATAAGTACTATAACAGATGACAATATCAAAAACCAGTCGTTCTTCACCTGTATTTGTAGTAACCACATCAAAGAAAGGTAAGATATCAATGATCTCATCTTTATCCCGCAAATTGATAATGGAATCAATGACTTGATCTCTGGATTTTATCAGAATTTCTTTCTTAAAGACCAATTGCTGTTCTGTGTTGAGTCGATCCATGTCCAGGCCATGTTGATATTTAAAGATATCAGAGAGACGGATAAAATAATGATGCTGCAAAAGATTAGTTAAAAAATAGGGAATAGACATTCTTCCTAAGCGATTATTATAAAAATAATCCATTTTTTGTAGAAATTCTTTATTAAATTTATAATCCACTACTTTTTTTTCAGAATGATCGATTATCTTTCTTATATCTTTATTGGAAAGAATTGGCTGAGATTTGTTAGATGATCCTGGATTCATGCTTTAATATTGTAAATTTTCTCGTATTTGGTTGTAATAGCTGATGAAATAGTAACTTTTTTTTTGTGCCTTGTCAATATCCTCAATCGCCCTGGTCTGCCCGATCTTTACTGCCGGGGCACTGTTAATTAGCCGACTCCTCTGTCACCAGACAATTATCATTATTCTTGAGAATGGTTCTGCTGGTCATTATTGACGACCAGATCAATCATTGGTTCAACTGCTAAATCTTCCAGTTTAAAATCCTCAAAATGAATTCTCTGTTGAAAATACAGTTGAACCTGAAAAGCATGAATAGCTGTCATCATAAGAACGAATAGGATAAAAAAGCATACCGCAGCCACACTTCCTAAAATAATCCAGCCAACCAGTGGAGCCTGTTGAAAATCAAAATCATAAAAACTAACAAATCCTGCTCCAATAAAAGAGATAAACAGCATGATGGCCATGGCAACTGCTATCCAGAACAATAAGAATAAAAAAGAATACAATAGGATCTTTCCATAATGGTAGTATACTAATTTTGCTGACCGTTTTATAGCACCAAAAGCTGGTTGGTTTTCTAAGAGGATGACAACAATATAAAAAATAAAAAAACGCATTAATGCAAAGATAATAACAGAAACAAAAAAACTAATTTGAGGGACATTTTTTACTGCTAAAGAAAAAGGGATTTCCAAAGCATAGCGAATCAAAATCAATAATAAAGTAGCTCGAATAATGTTGATAAATTTTTGTTTTAAAATTTTTCGAAATCCGCTAAAACTCCAGCTATGATAAATGCTTTTTTTTAAAAATAGATCTGTTAGCAGGGTAGATAAAAATAATAATGCAAAAAGCAAAAAACAATTATTAAAAAAAATAATAACAATCAATAATGGACGTTCGGTCATAATAGAATTTAAGATCTCAGTTACCTGAACCATTAACTCCTGGGTTTGAATTAAATCAATTTCCTGAAATAAGGGTAGCAGAATATCATTGATAAATATAAAGAAAAAAACCATGATAAAAAAAGTGATGACTCCAAAAACTGTCAAAAGATATTTTCCCTGCTTCTGAAAAGCAGAAAAAGTTTGCTGGAATGAATTCTGAAATATTTCACCCATATTTAAAATTTTAAAATTATTGTTTAGCATTTTTTTTAAATCCTGTTGTGTTGCCTATCTTTGTTTTAAACAATCAAAAATAATATTTTCCTATTAAAAAAGTCCTTCTAAAATAACATAATTTAAAAAAATATGCTATTGACTTTTGATTTTCTTTCCACTATAGTTTGATAACATCAAATCTGATAAAAATCCAAAACCTTACTATTTAAGAAAGCGAACCCTATGACACAAGAAACAAAATCCATTAAAGAAAACCAAAACAATGTACTAATGGTAATCCCGGTAATTATTGCCATGATTTTTTGGGGAACTGCCTGGAGTTCAGGAAAACTGATTAGTGGTATGGTTTCTGCTGATGTCATAGTTTTTTGGCGTTTTGCCATTGCTTTTATCAGTATGATTCCTGTAATAACCATGTTGAAGTTAAAAATCAGTATTACGCGTAAAGAGTTCTTTATATTAATATTAGGCGCTGTTTTTTACACAGCTTATAATCAATTGTTCTTTAAAGGATTACTTTCCGGCCTTGCTGGAGCAGGAGGAGTGCTGGTAACAACCACCAATCCCTTAATCACCCATTTACTCGTGATTCTCATTTATCGGCAAAAGATTTCTCAGCGTTCTTTTTTTGGTTTAATAATCGGTCTAATAGGCGGATTCTTTTTACTGCAACTCTGGACATTAAAAAGCAGTGAAATTTTACAAGGAGGAAATGCGTTATTTTTACTAGCATCCCTGATGTGGTCCTGTTTATCCCTTTGTACCAATAAAGTTCAAAGCAATCTCCATTACCTGGTTGCTTCATCTTATTTAATGTTATTTTCAGCCATTTTGCAATTTTTCTTTGCTTGGCCCAATCAAATCACTAGTGTTTTTCAATACGGATTTTTTTTCTGGGGAAACCTGGTTTACCTGGGAGTCATTGCTATGGCATTTTCATCTACCATATATTTTTTAGCAACACGAAAATTTGGTTCCCATAAAGCTAGTTCTTTTATTTTCATTGTTCCCACATCCGCTTTAGTCACCAGCTTTGTGATTCTTGGAGAAATTCCCCAATGGTATACTGTTGTTGGCGGTATCATTGCTATACTGGCTGTTTATCTCATCAATAGCAAAGCAATCTCTAAAAATTCAAAGTAAATAAAACGGCTTCGTTTATAAAATTTTGAATTCACTGATTCTACAATTAACTATTCTGTCATCGAACGAGCAGTTTCCATGATAATACTTAAAGCCTTTTCAACAT
>JAKSBL010000640.1 GCA_022361115.1 Spirochaetota bacterium
ATCAAGTTTTCCTGGGAATAGATATTGGTTCTACTTCTACCAAGGCAGTATTAGTGGATGAAAATCAAGAGGTAATCGCTGGTCTTTATGGAAGAACCAAAGGAGAACCGGTTAAAGCTGTTACTAATTTATTTGGAGTAATGAAAAAGCTTTTTGCTAATAAAGATCTGGTGATCAAAGGGGTTGCCACTACTGGTTCCGGCCGAAGCCTGATTAAAGAAATCATTTCTGCAGATTTAGCTATCAATGAAATTACTGCTCATGCAACAGCAGCAACTTTTTTAGACCCACAAGTTGACACTATTATTGAAATTGGTGGACAGGATTCTAAATTTACCACATTAAAAGAAGGAGCGGTTTTAAATGCTACTATGAACTATGTTTGTGCAGCAGGGACTGGTTCTTTTATCGAAGAACAAGCTAAGCGTCTGGACATTACTTTAGATGAAATATCAGATATGGCCATGGGTGAAACTGCGCCTTTTACTTCTGATCGGTGTACAGTTTATATGGAAAGGGACCTAAACCTTTTGTTATCAGAAGGGTATAGTAAAGAACAAATTATCACATCCGTTCTTTTTAGTGTCAGAGATAATTATCTGTCCAAAGTAGTTGGAAAGAGTCCTTTGGGAAACAAGATTTATTTCCAAGGAGCAACTGCAAAAAACAAGGCTCTGGTTGCAGTTTTTGAAAATGAATTAAACCAGCCCATATTAGTATCCCGTTATTGCCATTTAACAGGTGCCCTGGGTAGTGCCCTTTATCTTATGGAAAAAAACTTATCGACTACTACTTTTGCTGGAATCGACTTTCAGTTTGAAATGGAATCAGAAGTGTGTACTCTCTGTAGTAATCAATGTGATTTGCAAATTTATTCCATCAATGACAAAAAAATTGCCTGGGGATTAAAATGCGGACGGGATTATGAAGAACAGAAAGTAGGGAGTCTCTCTTCTCTTTCTGAATTAGAAAAAGACTTTCGCAGGATCATGCACATACCGTCAGTTAAGAAATCAGCTACAAAAGTGATTGGTATTCCTCAAGCCCTTTATTTAGTCGAATATTTACCAATGTTTCAAAATTTCTTTCAGAAATTAGGCTATCAGGTGATCATTGAAAAAGGGAATGACAAAAACATGAAAACCGGGATTTCAATCGTCCAGTCTGAATTTTGTGCTCCCATGATTTTAACTCATGGATTGGTGAAATCCTTATTGGATAAGAAAGTTGATTATATTTTTTTACCAGCTATGATATCTGAACAAAGTTTAACTAAAAAACTGGATGATCCGGAAAAAATATTAGATAAAGAATCAGATAGTTTTTTCTGTTATTATTCTGAGTATGCAGCTACTATTACAGAAAACCTGGCAACTATTGATCTGGAAAAGAAACTGCTGTCTCCAAAAATTAAGTTCAATAACCGCAAACCAGAAGCGGTAGCTGCTGAAATATCTGAAGATCTAGCCGATGTATTGGCATTAGATAAAGAAGAAATAACCAGCAAGTTTTTAGAAGCTTATTCAGAATACCAGGATAGTGTATCCGAATGGAAAAAAGCTGGACAACAAATACTCAATTCAAATAAAGATCAAATGAAGATTCTCCTCTTAGGCCGGCCCTATGCTGTTTTTGACCCAAGAATCAATTTGGGAATTCCTAAAAAAATCGAAGAGAAAGGTTTTTCATTACTCTATCAATCCATGCTGGAATTGCCTTATGAGAATGATCCAAACCAATTAAACTATATAGATAAAATGCACTGGTTTTATGGACAGCAAATTTATCTGGCCACCAAAATCGTAGCTGAACACCCTGATGTTTATCCCGTATTTCTCTCTTGTTTCCGCTGCAGTCCTGATGCATATTTAATCAACTATTTTAAGGATGTAATGGAACAAATTAATAAACCATATTTAATTATTCAGTTAGATGAGCATTCCAGTGATGTAGGTTATCAGACCAGAATCGAAGCCAGCATTGAAACTTTTACTACTGATTTTGAAGTAAATAAAAATCAGCAGAGAATTCTTAAAATACCTCAATATCGAAATGATCCAATTTCACAAAATGACCTGGTTTTAATTCCCTATGTGAGTAATATTATAAGTGATATGCAAAAAATAGTTTATGAGGCTCATGGTTATCAAGCCATGGTTATGCCTTTAGAGCAGAGAATGGTTAATTTAGGTTATCGATATGCCTCAGGTGGAGAATGCATGCCTAATGTGGCTATTACCGGATCGGTGATTGAGACAATCTTAAGAAATAAACTGGATCCCGCCAAGACGATTCTCTATTTACCAACAACTTGCTTAGGGTGTAATTTCACTCAGTTTTCCTTACTTATTGACATGGCTGCCCAAAAAGCAGGAATTCATGGCTTAAAAATCGCTAATCCCAGTGCAATGCAGCAACAACCTGAGTTATCCAAGAAGCTCAATACTGATCTTTTATCAGCCAATATACTGGGCTCCATTTTATATAAACTCTATTTTCGTTATCATCCCTATGAAAAACAAGCAGGTATGACAGAAAAAGCCATGGCTGGTGCTACAGAAATCGTTCGGGATTATTTAGCTCAGGGAAAAACACTCTCAGAAGCGGCCCGCAAAATACGAACCTTATTTGAGGAAATAGCGATATCAAAGGAAAGAAAGCCTCGTATTGGTATTCTTGGAGACCTGTATGCGAAATATAATATGATTTTAAATAATGATATTTATGGTTTGATCGAAGAACTTGGTGGTGAGGTCATGATTCCTTCATTCACCGATACAGTCAGTCATCTATTTGATGCAGATATTCGGGAAAATGATTTAGATAAGAAATATCTAAAAGGCTTAGTTATTTTTGAAAAATCATTTGAACGAATATTTAAAGGTATGCTGGATGATGCTTTTGAACCGCCTCATGAAGAATGTGTCGAACTGATGCATGAATTTGGGATTAAACATTACATCCCCGGAGAAACCACACTCAATCTGGGACGAACTTTTTATTATATGAAACACAAATTGGTTGATGCAATTGTAAATGTTAATCCCATGCTTTGTTGTCCTGGAGTAATTACAGCTTCAATATCAAGAAAAATTCAAAAGGAATACCAAATACCCATTATTGATCTTTTTTATGATGGTACAAATAAACCAAATAAAATTATTATTCCCCATTTATATTACTTAAATAAAAAATAATTTTAATTTCCTTCTCAATGCTCTTATTTTGTGCCTGGCACTCTAAGTTTTAGAATTTTTGTGCCTGGCACAGAATTTTGTTTCATACCTGTATTTATGTGCCTGGCACCAAAATATTGCTTACAAAAAAAAATCAAAAATCTTATCCCAATTTGTCAGCCCTTTAAACAAAAAAATCATTAATACTAATGAGAGACAAAAAATTATTATATGCAAGGAGCACAAAATGGGACGCCCATTACGAGTTATTCTGGAAAATACTACCTATCACATTTTTGCAAGGTTCATTAACTATGAGAAGTTCTTAGGAGGAAAAACCTACAAGGAAATTATGTATCAA
>JAKSBL010000417.1 GCA_022361115.1 Spirochaetota bacterium
AAGAAATAGTTTACGTAGTAAATAAAATAAAACAATTTTATACATAAAATTTTACCTTAAATTTGTTTAAGTACAATGAATTACAAAACAAAAATCATTAATCCAATCATCGAGCAAAATGAGTGGGAGAAAATAAGTTCAAAAAAAATAAACAATATATTTTTAAGTTTAAGTTGGATAAAAACATTAGTTGATACATACAAATATGTTCCCTATTTTTTTATCCAGTATAATAATAAGACAATATCTTCCATCATTCCCTTATTGGAGGTCAATAGTTATTTAACAGGTAAAAGAGCCGTTTCATTGCCTTTTACTGATTTTTGTAATCCTTATTCTGTTGATAGTGATTGTTTCTGGCTATTATTTAATGAAATTATTAATTTTGGCAAATCACAAAAATGGAAATCAATAGAATTAAGAGGGGGAGGGGAATTTTTAAAAAAGAATATTTGTGAAAAACAATATTACATACATACTTTAGATTTGCACCAGGATATAGATCAGATATTCAAACAGTTGAAAGGCAATGTACGACGAAATATCAAAAAAGCCAGAAAATGGGATGTGGATATTAAGATAGCACAGGATATTGCGGGGCGACAAAATTTTATCAGGTTAAATAGTATTACTAGAAAAAGACATGGTTTGCCCTGTCAGCCAAGGAGTTTTTTTTTAAACTTATTTAATCTTATAATAGATAAAAAAGAAGGATATATTTTTCAGGCCCAATTTCAAAATAAAACCATAGCAAGTGCGGTTTTTTTGAGAAATCAAGATAAAGTGATTTATAAATATGGAGCTTCCGATAAAAAATATCAATATTTGCGTGCAAATGATTTATTGATATGGAAAGCAATAGAGTATTTTAATCAGAATCAATACTCTGAGCTTTCTTTTGGTAGAACCCATCCAGATAATTTAGGACTTTTACAATTTAAAAGCGGTTGGACTAATAATATTGAAAAATGTTTTTATTATAAATATGATTTAGAAAAAGATGAATTTGTTAATAATAAAAATCAACAAAGGAGTTTTGTTCATTCAATTTTTCGACTTTTGCCAATTTATGTATTAGAATTATTAGGTAAAGTACTATATAAACATTTTGGGTAATTGAATTTTTTTTATGAAAAGCGGATCTATGAAGAAGTATATTAATATGGCCTACTATTTTATAAAACCTTTTTTGTCAAGAAAGGTGCAATTGTTTTTAAGGAGAAGGTACGCCATATTGAAACGATGTTTAAATAAAAATAAATGGCCGATTGATTATCAGGCAGCAAAGAAACCAGGTAACTGGCAAGGGTGGCCGGATAATAAGCAATTTGCTTTTATTGTTACACATGATGTTGAAAAACTGAAAGGGTATCAAAAGGTAAAAAAATTAGCTGAATTGGATTTGAAATACAATGTCAAATCCTGTTTCAATTTTGTACCCATGCTCTACTCAGTCGAGCATGATATGCTTAATTATTTAAAAGAATCTGGTTTTGAAATAGGGGTACATGGTTACAATCATGATGGTAAACTGTTTTCTTCCATTAATATATTTAATTCTCGATATCCAGTCATAAATAAATATCTTAATGACTGGGGATCTGTTGGATTTTATTCTCCCTCAACATTAAGAAATATGGATTGGCTTCATCAGATAAAAATGGAATATGATTCATCAACTTTTGATACTGATCCATTTGAACCACAGCCAGATGGGGTAAAAACCATTTTTCCATTTATTGTTAAATATGAAAAGGATAACAGTAAAAGTTATGTGGAAATTCCATATACTCTTGCACAGGATCATACAATGTTTAATATTTTAAAAGAAAAAAGCATAGATATCTGGAAGATGAAAGTGGATTGGATAGCAGAAAATGGAGGAATGGTACATGTTCGTACACATCCTGATTATATAAATTTTTCCGATAACTATGTGTCTTGCGAGTATTCAGTTAACTTATATATGGAATTACTTGAATATATCCAAAGTAAATACAGAGATATGTATTGGAATGTATTACCAAAACAGTTAAGTTCTTTTTGGAAAACGAATTACAATGATTAAATAAATCAAATTTCAATATCAAAAAACTATAATAAAATTTGATATGTAAGGTGTTAAACAATGTGTATTGATAATATTAATGTTGGTGTACAATTTTCTGAATATAAAAATTACCCAGAAAAGCAACCTTTTCATCCGCCAGAGAAATTTCCAGAATTTCCGCATACAGAATGTGATTCTAACAATCATTTGTATAAGCAAATGAGAGATTTGTTTTATCAATATGAATTGGATAAAGAAAATTTTAATACACCCCATTGGAATCCGTTTCAATCCTTTATTAAACCTGGTATGACAGTTTTCATTAAAACAAATACCGTCCATCATCAACACAAAAAAAATGGTGATTTATTTTCTATTATTATTCATGCTTCTGTTTTACGACCGATTCTTGATTACACCTGTCTGGCTTTGCAGGGTAAAGGTAAAATTATTATAGGTGATTCTCAAGTTTATGATGCAGATTTTGATAAAGCAATGATTAATTCTGGCATAAAAGATCTTTTGGACTGGTATCGAAAGCAAACAGAAATTTCAATTGAGTGTTTTGATTTAAGAATTAACAGGGCTAAGAGAACAATTTTTTATGGAAGATGGGCAAGAGAAGAAATAAAAAAAGATCCGCGAGGGTATTCATTTGTTGATTTAAAATCTGAAAGTTATTTTAATGGAATAAATCCGGATAAATTACGAATTGGTATAGCCAGTTATAAACAAATGAAAAAATATCACTCAAATGGACAACACCAGTATTTATTTCCCAACTCTTTGTTAGAGAGTGATGTGATTATTAATTTACCAAAGTTAAAAACTCATAGAAGGACAGGTGTAACTCTTGCAGTAAAAAATTTTATGGGATTACCAGCGCTAAAAGATACATTGCCCCACTTCATGGTTGGATCTCCTAAAGAAGGGGGCGATCAATACATAAATCCAAGTATCAGAAAGAAAATGTGAACTTGGATGCACGACAGAATCCAATCAAGTCCTATTCTTTTAATAAAATTTATTTTTGCTGTAATCAAAAACCTCAACTGGAATTCTAAAAAGGTTGTCCCTTTTAAAGATGATGTTTCTGAAGCAATGTGGAGCGGAAATGACACAGTCTGGAGAACTTTACTAGATTTAAATAGAGCTGCTCTCTACGCAGATAAAAAAGGAAATATGTGTGATACCATTCAGAGAAAATATTTTTGTATTTTAGATGGTATAGTTGGAGGAGAAGGAGATGGGCCTATTGCTCCTGATGCAAAACATGCGGGAGTTTTAATCGCAGGATTTAACCCTGTTGCCATTGATACAGTAGCAACAACTTTGATGGGATTTGATGTAGCTAAAGTCAGGTTAGTGGAAAAATCCTTGCAGGATAAAAATAGAAAAATGCCGCTTTTTTTTGGAGAAAAAACCAGCATTTCTGTTGTTGATAATGGAACAAAAAAAGATCTTAACCAATTTGCTGATGATCGAAATTTACATTTTAAGCCACATCCTTCCTGGCTTGGAGAAATTGAAAGAACACAATGATATTCTAAGAAATTGCTAAGAGTATCTTATAGCAAAAATCACGTTATTTTTTTATTCAGGTAAAAGCAGTGAAATTTATTTCTGTTTATATTGCTAAAATGAAAAGAAATCTAGAAGATTATGGTTTAAAACAAACTTGTTTAAAAACCCTTTTTGCTTTTATCGGTATTATTTTTTATTTCAAAGAATATGTTGTTTATAGAAAAGATTTGGTAATAATTGATACAAAAACTGAAAATATCAATGAGGATAACTATCAGTTTTTAAATCTTAAAGAGAATGACCTTATTTATATTGCGCAAATTGAAAAAAAAGCAGAATGGCTGCGTAATGAGTTAGCAATGATGCTGAGTAAGGGTGGTATTTGCATTGCTGTTGTATATAATAGTGAAGTAATTGCATTTAATCTTATAAACTTTGGAAAAGTTTATTTACCAATTGTTAATTTTTATAAAGAATTTAATTCTGACAGTGCCTGGTCTGAGCATATTGCTGTAGATAAAGGATATAGAAATCGTGGCTTAGGTACCTTGCTCCGAATAAAAATTTTTGATTGTCTTTCAGATAGAGGAATTAAATATATCTGGGGAGGGTGTTTAAAAGGGAATTATGCTTCTCTAAAACTTGCAGAAAAATTAGGCTTTGAGTTTATAGAGAGAATTCAATATATAAAAATTTTTGGTTTAAAAAAATGGCAAATAAAAAAAATAGGAAATAAGAATTGACTGATTTTATAGGAAAAATGATTGTAAGAAATTTTAGTTTCCCTTTCAGTAATTGGCTATATAATAGAAGAAATATCTATTCTCATTATAAAAAAGCTAAAATCAGTGATTATTTATCTCCAGAAAAATTAGAAAAAATTCAGCTTCGGGAACTTAAAAATATCCTATCTTATGCTTTTCATTGGATACCATATTATCAAGAAAAATTCCATAAAATTGGACTGGTAGTGGAAGATGTAAAAAGGATTACAGATTTAAAAAACATTCCACCATTAACCCGTCAGGATGTTATTGATAATTATTTGCAAATGGTTGATATTCGTTTTGTAAATTCAATTAATGCAGTAGAGAAATCTAATCGAAAGCCTGGTGAACCTATTCTGTTTGCTAGATTTAAAAAAAACAAGCTGATTAAAAATACTTCCAGTGGTTCGACTGGTTATCCTACAACTTTCTTTGAAGATGGTTCTGTAACTGCACTGAATTGGGCAAACGAATTAAGGTTAAAAAAGTGGTTTGGAATGAACCCGGGAGAAAAAGAGGCAAGACTGGTAAGAGCTTCAGTAGGATTTATGTCTTCTGATAAAGTTGTTCAGATGCGGAAACTGCTTTGGAATCAACTTCTTTTACCTGGTGTAAATTTACAGGAAAATGATTATAAGGTAATTTACCAGCAGTTAAAAATGTTTCAACCCAAGGTAATTTGGGGTTTTAGTATCCCAAATAATATTGCTAACTATGAGAAAGTTGCTCATGACACAA
>JAKSBL010000523.1 GCA_022361115.1 Spirochaetota bacterium
TTAAAAGCAACAAAAAAAAATTATTCTGCTTTCAGACTTCCATTCTTCCAGGCTGGTACTGAACTCAGCATTAATATAACTTCTCTCATACAATATTGGCAAAACAATCCAGATTCGAATTTCGGCTTATTAATCGATCCCTTAAATAAAAATGATTATCGTTACCAAACGACCAACTCTGCTCAGGAATTAACTGATTTTGGGATTATTGAAATTGCTACTACAGAATGGTTTGATTGGAAGGGAGAGGTACCAGCTGATTTTAAAGCAGAATTTGGCCAGTTCCAAAAACTAAAAAATAAAGCATATCACAAAATAAAATATATTCCCCGGTTAGAAATTCAACTGGATAATTAATTTTATTAAAGTATTTACAAGAGGGATTTTAAATTTTATATTTATATGATAAAATGTCTGTAATTTCTAAACAATATTGAGGTACTCGTTGGATTTATTCTTTTTTGAAAACGCACCAGAAGCTTATATTATAAGTGATTATGATGGTAAAATTATCCACTCAAATATTAAAATGAAGCAGTATCTTGGGGAAACTGTTGACTCAGGATGCTTTTTATTTAACCTGCGTTTTAAGAATGCTGCTGAAAAAAAGATTTTTTCCAAACCCTTAGATACTAATTACTTTGAATTCGATTTTGAAAATAGAGAAATATCAGTTACCAAACCAGATGGTTTTACCCTGCATTTTCTCCTTTCTGCAAAAAAAATTGAGTATCAGTCTAAAAGAGCACTTTTACTCTCTTTTAAAAATGTAACAGATTTTGTAGGTTACAAAAATATTTTTGAAGACCTTTATAATAACCTCAGCACAAAAACCATTGAACTGGACCGGGTGATTAAAGAAAAAGAGCTGGCTTTTAAAATGCTACAAAAAAAAGAAGAAGAAATGGAGAGACAATTATTATTAGCCAGAGATATCCAAAACAGCTTATTGCCTCACCTTAATCTTAAACATAAAAATTATGAACTAGCCTCCCGTTTACAAGCTGCCAGTTTAGTCAGCGGAGATTTTTTTTCTATTTGGATGCCTGAGGATCATTATATCAACCTGATTGTTGCCGATGTTACCGGCCATGGTGTCCCGTCAGCTTTTATTACCATGCTATTGAAAATGTCACTCCAAACTTCTATCAAGCAATATAAAACACCAGAGCAGATTGTTAAAAAGCTAAATAATGATATGTACCAAATACTGAGTAATGCAGCTATATTTGTAACTCTCCTATTTGTACAAATAGATATGGTTAGCGGTAAAGTAAAAGTTATTAACTGTGGCCATCCGGTTCCCATTATTGTTCGGGAAAATGGAGAAATTGAATGGCCTGAGATTAATGGATTAATGCTGGGAGTCATTGAAGAATTAGATTATGGAAAAAAAGAACTGATTATTAATAAAAATGATACCATCTATTTTTTATCAGACGGCATTTTAGAAGCACAAAACAAAAACAACGAGTTCTTTGAAGACAAATTCCTTGAAATCATTAAAACAAAAAGAGATTTAAAACCAGAAGCCATTATTGAAAATATTTTTTTTGATATACAAAAATTTATTGAAAATAATCAATATCAGGACGACTGTACAATAATATGTATCAAAAAAAAACACTAGCCCCTCATTTTCCACCTTATTAAAGTCATGATTTTTTCCCTTTAACTCGATAATATAAAGAAGAAAGATTACTGGAAAAAACTTGAATATCACTGATTCTAAAATTTAAAGAATCACAGAAAAGTGAATACCATTTTTAATACAGGATTTTTAATGAGTTTAAAGCAACTCGTTGCTGATTTAGTCAGTGCTGGCACTAATAAGAGAACAGAATTTATCATAGATTTTCTAAATTTTAATAAAATAAATTATCATGAATACCATAATCATGGACTAGTTCATAATATTGAAGCAGCTTTTCAGGGAACAGAAAGTGATCAAAGGGTGATTTTTTTTGCTCACCATGATATCTCTAATCAAACAAATGAAGGCGCAAATGATAATAGCTCTAGTGTAGTAGTCCTGCTCAATCTGGCCCTCTTTTTAAAAGAACACCCCCCTAAATTAACGGTTCATCTGGTATTTAATGATACAGAGGAAATACTTGGAGCTTTACTAAATAAAAATATTTCACTTTTTGCCTTACACAAAATCGTGGCTAATGCCGGATCGTATCATTTCTTAAAAAAATTTGCTTATAAAGAACTGATTCAAGGAATATTTATACTGGAACTTTCTGGTATAGGGGATGCAATTTTTATTTCAGAAAGCTCAGGTAATGTGATTGCCGATCAACAATTAAATCATTTTACAGAGGATTTAATGAAAAAAAACAAAATTCCCTCAATTATTATTCCTATTTTATCCTCTGATTTAATCAGCGCTCATGTGCACCAATTACCAGGCACTGTAATTGGTGCGATCCCCTATCAGCAAGCACAGTTTTTTATGACAGAAATAAATAAAAACCGAAAAAAAGGCCATCATTTCTTTTTTTACGAACAAATACCAGCAGTTTGGAAAAATATTCATAGCCAGCGTGATACTATTTATACCATTCAGGAAAAAGCATTGCAACTAGTCTATCAAGGGGGTAAAAAAATTCTACAAAACTTAGAAAAATTAGCAGAATAAAGAAA
>JAKSBL010000422.1 GCA_022361115.1 Spirochaetota bacterium
AATCAGATTGAACATCAAACCGCTGCCATCAATCAATCATCAGCTGCAATTGAGCAAATGATTTCTTCTATTGGTAATATTACAACAACAACTCAAACAAAAGTTGACCTGGTGACAAAACTGCAAGAATTAGCAGTTCATGGAGAAAAAGAGATGGAACAAACGATCTCTATTATTAATAATATCACCAATTCAACTGAAACAATCTTGAGCATGGTTGATGTCATTAATGTGATTGCTTCTCAAACTGATTTACTGGCCATGAATGCAGCAATTGAAGCGGCTCATGCCGGTGAATCAGGTAAAGGCTTTTCTGTTGTAGCCGATGAGATCAGAAAACTGGCTGAAGATACAGCTAAAAATGCAAAAGATATTTCTCATTCTCTCACTGCTGTTACAGATTACATTAATGAATCAAAAGATTCTTCTGCAAAAACCGGCAGACATTTTTCCAGTATTGTTGCTGGCATTAAAGATGTTTCTGCCAGTTTTAATGAAATCAAGCAGTCAATGGATGAACTGTCAACCGGAAGTAATCAAATATTAACTTCTCTCAATGCTTTAATTGAATACACTGAAAAAGTACAAACCTCTTCAGGGAAAATGAAGGAAAAAATTGTACATATTGATTCTGCCTTAGACCAAATCCATTTGATCTCAAATGATAATAAAAATGGAATGGATGAAATTAATCTTGGTGTAACAGAAATATTTAACACTTCAGAGTATTTAACAGAAGTTGGTATGGAAAATAAAGATAATGTAACTGGAATTGGTTCTTTAATGGAGCAGTTTAAAACTGAGTAGCCTGCTGCTGAACTGGTGCTATAAAAAAGAGGCTGTTTTTTAAACAGCCTCTTTGGTATTTTTTAGGGTGCATTATTGCTGAACTAACTCTGTTGTGGTAAATGACCACGCAACGGTTTGTTCTTCTTCGTTTTCTTTTACTACAGTAATACTGACATTATAAGTGGTTAGTGGATTTAAGATATATATGGGTACCAGGATGACTGCATTGATTTTTCGTTTGTTGATGTCATTGTCCGGAGAAATAGGGTAGTGTTCCACCATTTCTCCGGTATCAGCATTGACAATTTCAGTAATAACAGTTGAGGTGATTTTTTCAGTAAACAATGCAGTGATGGGTGCTCCCAATGGTTTAACCGTTCCTGCTGGCAGCGGGTCTGGTAATTCATAACCACTCCATTGCAGCTGTACATCTGTTGCGTTTTCTGCTGGGTAAACATGATAAAGGGACTCTGAAGAGTATTCCGTATCATACCCAAAATCAAATACATGAATGGTTTGATCCCCTTTTTTATAACTTCCATAACCTAAATACTTTAATTGTGGGTTCATCAGTCGAATACGGTGGTATACTGTATTAAAAAGGATATTTACAGCATTATCCACAGACTCGGTCATACAAAACATTTCTCTTATTTTGGATTGGTCATAGCCAAAAAAATTAGCCCGATCATCAGGGGATTGAGCGGTAAAGTATGGATAATCTTCTTCTTCAGTTCGTGTAAAGCTGTTATTTTCCAGCATGTATTTTGCATGAATCATAGCAGCTTGAGAAAGAGATTCATTAATTTCTAAAGAATTCAGCTGACAGGCACTTCGATACTGATTGAATTGATTGAGTGCAATTTGGGCAAAATATTGAGAAGTCTCAGTATCAATAGATACTTTGTCTTCATCTGTAGCAGGTTGTCCCCCGACTACGTAGATGGACATTTGTCCGTTTTTTGAGGAAATAAAATTACTAATATGAGGGTAAAAGGTCAGTACCCCTTTTTCCTCGAATTGAATGGTATTTTTTTGTCCTACACCATATACATTCATAAATTGGCCGGTTGTTGAACCGATGCCCGCATAGAGTTTTCCCCAGGGAATTCCGTCAGCAATAAACTCGTGTCCATCCGCATTTACTAAGGGATAGGTATCTTTCCACATGGTCCAGTCGCCAAAAGCATAAACTTCAGCCGTTTCTCCAGCCTCAAATACCAGGTCTGTAACTAAAACACCATTTTCCGGATTAAAAGCAAAATACTCTGCATCTGACAGGTTATTAGCCACATAGTCTTCCAGAGGTGTGCCTCCGGTAACCGATGCTACCAGACTGCCTGAGCTGTTTTCGATTTGGTATTTGTCTTTGTTGGGAAAGAGATAGAGGATGCCTTCTGCATCACTGGTCATATCCAGTTGATTTCCGACAATAAATGGTTCTCCATTGCCAATGGTACCTAATAATGCACCCCAATTTCCAAAAGTTTCATTGGCAACAAAAGGATGCCCCTGTCCATCAACAGGTGAGTATTGATCCCATAAAGTCCATTGTCCGGTTACAGTAATCGAGATATGATCACCAGGTTGAACATAGATTTGAGCCGATTGTTTCTGATTAATGGGAAAAACTTCAACGGTCTGCTGCGCAAAAACAAAAGTTGTAAGTATCAGCAAAAACAATAAGATTTGCAACGGTTTATTCATAAGCAGTCTCCCGAGGCTATAAAACGAAAACCTCATATAATAAATTTTCTCCCATATGTATATTATATATCAAAATAAAAAAATGTAAACCTATTCTTAAAATTTAT
>JAKSBL010000344.1 GCA_022361115.1 Spirochaetota bacterium
GAGAAATAAAAAAAGGTTTTCTCTCATTAATTCCCAATAAATACTTTGAAATGAGCTTGATTACTTTAAGTGAAGTAGATAATATATTTGGAAATTATATTCGCGGCAACCTGTTAGAAAGTCTGATTATAGCTATTATCTCCATTGTTGGTTTTTACATTATTGGTTTTCCTCCCATTACTGCTTTAGTTATTGGATTGATTAATGGTTTAACCAATGCCATCCCTTATGTCGGCCCTTTGATTGGTCTGGTCATAGGTCTGGCAGTTTGTATATTTAAATTAATCCCGCCAGATTACGTTCCTCTGTTTGGTATTGAAGCATCAATTATCGGAGTTATTATTGTTGCAATATTTGCACAGGTTTTAGATAACATTGCAATTAAACCAACAGTCATTGGTAAGTCTGTGAATCTCCATCCATTGGTCGTTATTCTTGGAGTTATGGCTGGCAGTAAAATGTTTGGCTTTATTGGCTTATTAGCAGCTATACCAGTCATTGCCATTATCAAAGTTGTGATTATTACCCTTTACAAACAATTAAAAGGCTTTAATCTCCTTTCAGAACACCTGATTAGTATTAATTTTAAGAAAACAGAATAAAATTCATCTCTTTTTACTCAGTTAAGCTAAAATTTCTTGCTTAACCGTCTAATTAGTATTATAATTAGTCATAATAGTGAGGCTTTTCAAAAATATTAATTGTATGGTTTTTTCATCAATAATTATTATTGAGCTGGATATTTTTGTAAACACCTCTAGTCTTAAAAAACAGGAAAAAAGTGAATAATATGATTGATTTTACCCATATTCCCTTAAATGAATTTATAAATTATACAAAAGAAATCTTAGATAATCCAAATCCACCTGAAATTGACTTTTTTAAAATGATTTTAAAACAATGTTTAACTCAATTAAATAGTGAAAAATCAGATTTTCGTCCTCGGGACAGTCACAACTTACCAGGTGGCCTCATTGATGTTCGTCCCTTTGATGATATTATTATACTGCCGGATCTCCATGCACGTCGACAATTTGTTAAAAGTGTCTTATTCTGGGAAATCCAAAACCAGTTTAATGTATTGGAATTATTAGAAAAACAAAAAATTTCATTACTTTGTCTAGGTGATGGTGTACATTCTGAAGGAAATTTTTCCACCCGTTGGGTAAAAGCATATGCAGAGTATCAAAGGGGATATCGTAAATGCCCTAATATGGATGCAGAAATTGCTGATTCCTTTAATCTCATGATTGCAATTATGCTGTTAAAAATTCGCTATAAAGAGCGGGTCAATTTTTTAAAAGGGAATCATGAAAATATCTGCAATGAAACCGGAATGGGCAACTATGCATTTGCAAAATTTGCCAATGAAGGTGCTATGGTCAGTGATTACTTTCGGATGTTTTATGATAAAGAACTGCTTGACCTTTATTATCAGTTTGAAAAAAGCCTTCCTCTTTTTGTTGTTGGGAAAAATTTTTTAGCCAGCCATGCAGAACCCTATTTTGATTTTGATAAAGATAGAATCATCCAGTACAGAGAGGATGCAGATTTAATCGAAGCTTTGACCTGGACAGAAAATTTCAGTGCCATATCCGGAACTCTGGATAATCTCCTGGACACCTTTATTCCAGGAAATCATGAAAATAATTATTATTTTGGCGGACATCGGCCTATCACAAAACTCTATAAACGAATCAATAATAACCGGTATGTTCAAATACATAACCCCTTTAAACAAGTTGCTGCAGTTATCAATCAGCAAAGTACAATTGACTTAAATAAAAATGTAGTTGAAGTACCAGAATACATTGAGTATCAAAATCTTGCTGACGAGGACACCACTCTATTAGAAGAAAACAATCCTTTCTGAAAAGGTAATTGCATGTAAAGATTGCTAAGCAATCCTCAAATTTAATACCGTTAATACCGAAAGAAACAGAAACCGTTTCTTAGTTTTACTAATGAAAAAAGAATTTCTGAAATAATTTAGGGAATATAAATGAAAAAACCAAAAGATCAAACACCTTCTGGTGGAAAAAGAAAATCTCCGGTACCAGGCAAAACTCCAACTAAGAGTCCGCAAACTGATAAAAGCATTAAAGGATACTCTGGATTAGTAAAAATTGCCAAAGGCGGGATGGGTGAAGTTTACAAAGCTAAGCACGATGTTTTAAATAAAGAAGTTATCCTGAAAAAACTAATCGACCGACCTCAGGCTAGTTTTATGGAACGGTTTAAGAGAGAAGCAACTATTATGATGGAAGTTTCTCACCCTAATATTGTTCATACCTATGATTATTTTAAAGAAGGTAGATCCGCTTATATTGCCATGGAATATATTGAAGGGCTTGACTTAGCCCGCTTAATGAAAAAACATGGGAAGTTACCTGTTTATTTAGCTGCCTATCTCGTCTTTGAA
>JAKSBL010000637.1 GCA_022361115.1 Spirochaetota bacterium
ATCCTATATCATCATTAACGACATAATGAAAATGCCAGAAATTGTCAATAACAACCACATCAAATTGATCTTTTAATTTTCTGGTAGCTATCTCTTTTACTATTAAATCGGTTGATGTTAAAATAAGTAAAAAGAAAGATAGGATAAAAATTTTGCACTTCAGACACTTTGGTTCTTTCAATTTCTCTATAAAATTTTTCATCAATAACTCCTATAACTGTTGATCCTTTAATTTATTTTCGTTTGTATGATTAATTGGTGTAGATGTTTCAGTATTTTCAGATAATTCTTTGTCAGAGACAAAAAAAACAGTAATCATTAACCAGATTGCACCGATTACCATGTAAAGGTCAGCTAAATTATAGGTTGGCCAATGGAAATCTTTATAATACATATCAACAAAATCAACTACTCCACCCCGGATGATTCGATCAATCAAGTTACCAAATGCTCCGCTGATGATCAAAGCAAGCGGCAAAACTTGAGTCAAGTCAACCAGTGTAAAATACATCAATATAATAATTAAGCTACCCAATCCTTGCAGTAGAACCATTAAAATCCATTTCAAAGGTCGATAATCCACTTCAGAAAAAATAGAATCCAGCCTTTCTTTCTGATAATCTGTTAATTGCTGATCGCCTAAATGATATTCTTTACCTGTAGAATCTAGTTGATAAAGATAGTTTAAAAATGAAATATCTTTCTGTTTTGCTTTAACTAATATACTTTCAAATTTTTTCACTGAGAAAGCTTGAGGAATTTTAAGATAATCATCAAATCTTCTGAAAAAAGAAAAGCCTATATCATCATTTTCAACATAAGAAAAATGCCAGAAATTTTCAATAACTACTACTTCGGGCTGACCCTTTAAGACTCTATTTACGACTACCTTTACAATTAAATCTGAAGTAGTAAAAAAAAGCATAAATATTAATAGTATTTTTAGTTTTTTAGAAAAGTCAGATAGTTTGCCTGCTAATAAGCTCATTGCTATAGATTCCTCGATTTTTCAAAGGTATGATTTCTGAAATTTTAATAAAATTAAGGAAAAAAATTATTGTTAAGATAATAAAAAAAAATCTACTTGGCAATGTTTTTTCACGATTATTTCAGCAAGTACTGATGAGGATAAGGATTAACCTTCTAAAATAAATATTTCTACTCGACGATTCTTTTTCATATTTTCTGGAGTATCATTAGGAGCAAGCGGCTGGTTTGCCCCTTTTCCTGTATGCATGATTTTATCTTTTGATACACCAGCTGTAATTAATAATTGAGCTATTTTTGCAGCTCTTGCTTTAGAAAGTTCTAGTTGCTCTGCTTCACTTCCTGCTTTTGCTGTATGGCCAATAATCATAAAACTGCGATCTTCAATCTGTTTCAAAATATCTGCTATTTTTTCAATTTTTTGTATTTCACCATTTAACAGTTGAGTGCTATTGGGCTGAAAAAGTAAATTTTGAATAGTTAGTGAAATTCCTTCCTCTGTTTCTTTAATTTCAATATCTTTTTCCAGATCATCACTGTCAAAATACTCCTCAATTTCTTTCAACTGCTTTTGCTTATTCATTTTAACAATATCTTTGAAAAAGAAGGTGTAAAAGCCCTTCTTTATTTCTGTATTATTATTTCCATTAACAATATACTCTTCAAACTGATCTGTCATAAAAACAGGACGACCATTATCATTATCATAAAAAAGTTTGAATTGATGAAATCCTTTGATTTCAATAATCTTTTGAGATTTGTGATAGGAATCAAATCGACAGGTGATTTCAAAGTAATCTAATTGCTTTTGTTTATAATCCCTTTTACCTTTATATACCAGCATATAATGAACTGGCATTATTTCTTGTTCTTTTGCTTCAAACAAATCAACAACAGCTTTTCCTGGCATTTCATAAACTTTATCAATTTCCAGTTTCTCATTGGGAAAAAAAGGGATCCAGCGAAAAATCGGATAAAAATGCTGGCTGATTTGCTGATAGTGACCAGATGAATTAATGGAAAAGGAACAGTTTTCAATATTTTGAATTTCAAATCCAATATTCCGATTATCTCGAATCATTTTGCTTAAATAGTAAACTTTTCCATTGAGATAAAAGAGCTTTTTTTGTTGATCAACAGTAAAAATACTTTTAATTTCTTTACTTTGCAAACCAATATATCGTTGATTGAAGTATTGTCTGTAATTACCACGTATTATCAAGCTGAATTTTTCATGGTCTTGATAAAAATACTGAAAATCTTGAATAGATTGAGCTGATATTGAGATAAGGAAAATAATTAAAAATTTTAGATATAAGCAATACTTTATCATTGGCATTACCTAAAGGATCAATTTTTTTATAAAAAACCTAGCTTCTAACAACTAGTTCTATTATACAATCGGAATGTAAATGAATATTGATTATAAAAGCTTAGTAGTTTTTATTTTTTGTTAATTTTTAATAAATTAATGCAAAAAAAAATATTGACATCACTGTAATTATATGATAAAAAACAAACCACAAGCGGCAACGTAGCCAAGTGGTAAGGCAGAGGTCTGCAAAATCTCCATTCAGCGGTTCGAATCCGCTCGTTGCCTAGAGAAATTATAAAATTGAAATAAATTGCCCGAGTGGTGGAATTGGTAGACACACGGGACTTAAAATCCCGGGGATGAATAATCCGTATCGGTTCAAGTCCGATCTTGGGCACTCAAAATATAAGACAGAATATCAATTGATATTCTGTCTTTTTTTTATTTCATGTCGATATTAAAAATTAAGAAGAAAATTCAGGTATTGACTATATGGAAGCTGCTATTGCAATTATTGATTCATCAGAAAAAAATTCTTGTTTATTATACACAACAGGTTTT
Source organism: Spirochaetota bacterium (assembly GCA_022361115.1). Taxonomy (GTDB): domain Bacteria; phylum Spirochaetota; class GWE2-31-10; order GWE2-31-10; family GWE2-31-10; genus JAKSBL01. The sequence continues at coordinate 2,864 of JAKSBL010000637.1, forward strand.
TTTTCCGTGTTATCCATGGTTTATCTGGAAATTGAACAAGAAAAAATAGCCTGGGTTCCAACTTTTGAAAAAGAAAAAGCTCAGAAATGCTCTAAAATTGATATTATTTATGATTTGAATTCTGAGCTAAACAAATTACAGGTAAAGGGGAAAAAGCCGATAAAATCCGAACTGCTATTAAATGAATTAAAAAAAAGAAAAATTCATCAAATTACAGTACCTTATGATTTTCCAATCTTTGAAGGAAATTATTTAATCAATCAAGGTATTCAATTGACTATCAAACAATATCCTTTATATTATAAAAGAATTTCCAAATCACTGGCTGAAATAGCAGCAATCAGGAGTAATGGTTCTAAAATCAGTCAAATAATGAATTTAGTGAAGAAAATACTCGTTGATTCATCTATCCATAAAAATAACAGTATTATTTATTACAATAAAGTTCTAACCTTTGAATTTCTTCAGCAATTTATTTTTCATAAATTGCTGGAAAATAACTTTTATGCACACAATGTGATTTTGGCTCAAGGAGATACTGCCTGTCACCCTCATTTAAATAGCCATGGGGAAATAAAAGCTTTTCAACCAATTATTATTGATATCTTTCCCAGAAGTCAAAAAAATTTTTACTACACAGATATGACTAGGACATTCTGCAAAGGAGATCCTGGGCCAAAAATATTCAACATGTATCAAGTCGTAAAAAATGCCTATCAAATCATTATCAGCGAAATTAAGGGGCATTGTGAAGGGAAAGAGCTTCATCTAAAAGTATTAGACTATTTTTCAAAAAATGGTTATCAAACCACTGCCAGTGAAGGTTTTTTACATAGTTCCGGACATGGAATTGGTTTGGATTGCCATGAGTTACCTTCCCTTTCTTTTAATAGCGGCCTCATTAAACAAAATTCAACTTTAGCGATCGAACCAGGTTTATACTATTTTAATCAGGGAGCCATAAGATTGGAAGATACTGTATTAGTCACTCAGGATGGTTGTGAAGTACTGACAAAATTCGATCTGGATATGGTAATTCTTTAGATTGAATAATCGAATATTTTATTATTTAATGATAATACAGTCACTGATTAGTTTTACAAAATTATTAGTATTGATAATAAATATTATGTTATAATATCCGTAATTTTTTAAAACACCTAAAAAAAGTAATTTTCATCTTAGGATCAAAAATGGAAAATTATGATGCTATTATTGTAGGGACAGGTATCGCTGGGTTATCAGCAGCTGTTTTTCTAAAAGAACAGGGCCTGAATGTTATCATTTTAACTAAAGAAGACAAAATCGAAGAATCCAATACATATTATGCTCAGGGAGGGATTATTGCCTGGAAAGAAGGGGATTCTCCTGAAAATTTAATCAATGATATTTATAAAGCTGGTTGTTTTTATAATAAAAAAAAAGCGGTTGAAACATTGGCAAATGATGGGCCAGAATTAGTGTTTGATTTTTTGATTAATCAAGTTGGAATTAAATTTAGCAAAAATCAAGAAGGCAAGATTGATTATACAGAGGAAGCAGCCCATTCAGACCGTAGAATTGTTCATTATCAGGATCATACTGGTGAACAGATTATCAAATCTTTGATCAATTATGTTAAAAAAC
>JAKSBL010000646.1:0-2500 GCA_022361115.1 Spirochaetota bacterium
CCGCCTTTTTTTATTTTTCAGGAAATATAATCAAGAATCTGAAAAAGAATGTATTGTAAATCAATCAAAAAATTGTTATGATATAATAACACAACAAATAATAAATTGATCTTTGAAATACTATGCTTTGTAACTGATTTGTTTTAGACAGGTTATAAGGCGTTTTTTTTGTGGAAGTTGTACCGAGACTATGAACCATTTGGTCAGAATGTGAGTGAAAAAAGCTTTGATGAACAGACGACGACAACACAGTGCTTTACCAGCTATACGAGGGACATTGAAATCGGGTTGCAGTATGCCATGAATCGGTATATGGATCCAGAAATAGGCCGATTTATTTCCGAAGACCCAGCTAAAGATGGATTGAACTGGTATGTTTATGCGAACAATAACCCACTTAGATGGATTGATCCGACAGGGCTGTATGATGATGATGGATATTCAGACGAAGTTTCACTGGATGATTTAAATAATAGTGGAAGTAATAGAGGTCCAAGCCCAACAGGTACTGAAGATGGTAGTGGTGACGATGATGATGATGGTGATGATAAAAAAGATGACGAAGAGAAAGATCCTGGAAAAGAAGCGAAATCTGAAGATAAAGTAAAAGATCCAGTAGAATTTGAGAAAGAAAAGCAGAAAAAGGCTAACAAGGAAGCAATTATTGCGGCAAAAGAATTTAATAGTAAAAATCCATCTCTAGAAGAACAAAATACTGAGCAAGAAAAAGCACCAAAATCTTTAGAAGAGAAAATAGCAGAATTTGGTACTTATCTTGGACCAGGAATTGACGATCCTTCTGACTTACCACGTCCTGCTACAATTAATGATCCAAACACTCCAAATAAGCAACCTAAATATGATGATGACGATTATTATGCTATAGTAGGTGTAAGAGGGATAATTGATGCGGGCACTGAAAATTATGGTGTTGTAAATTCAATATTATTAGGTACTGGAGCGGAGGGATCTGTTAAACTAACAACCTGGAGAGAAAAAGGAACTGATGAAGTTTCATATTATAAAGTAGAAGTTTGGCTTGGTACAGGGGAAGAATCAGCTGCAACAGCCGCTATTAGTGCAGACACATATACTTTTGGAGCCGAACCAATGGACTTTTTAACACCACCATCAGAAGAATTGGCACATGATTATTTAAGTAAACATCCTGCTTTAGTCGATAGAGCTTATGAACAAAGGAAAGCTACTCCTGGTGAACGATTTAAAGAATTTTTTGGATTTTAAGGAAAATCAAGATGAAATTTAGATTTGTATTTTTATTTTGGCTTATAATGTTGCCAAGTATGGCAATAAGTGTTAAAGGTAAAGTTATCATAAAAGATGAATTAATTAAAGGAAATATATATATTGTTCTTGATGGTTACGAACTAGATAATGAAAAGAATTCAATTCATAAAAGAATCAAGCTTAAAAATGGGGGGTACTTCAAATTAAAATTAAAAAAAGAGGGTACATATTTTATAAAAGTTGATTTAGATGATAATAAAGATAAAAAATATAAAAACTATAATTGTTTTTTAAATTTCAGATATTATGTAATAAACGCAAAAAAAGGAACAACTTATTTTCCAAATGATTTTATTTTTATAAAAAAAATTATTATCAAAAACCCATCAGATTATAACTTAACAAAAAAGCCTAAATTATTCGAATGGAGTCCGATTCAAAATTGTGACTTATATGAATTAAAAATTTTTTTGCATGAAGATAACAAAGTAGAACCTCAAGGGTTAAATATCAATTTAATAACGAAAAATTATTTAATTTATTTAGAGGATGTTGAAAATAATAACTTCATAATAAGTGAAAAATTTGATGCAGACTTAATAAGGAAAAATGACACTGTTATATTTAAAAATAAAATTCTCAAAAGTGGTCGTTATGGATTGTCAATTGTTGCATATAATATAACTACAGATAATAAATTAGAATTTGTAACAAAAAGTGATTATGAGTATTTTAAGATTGAAACAATAGATGGGGACGGAGTATCCAAAAGGGCCAGAGGAAGTTCATAATAAAAGCAGTACTACCGGAGGGACGGAGGTGGTCCTGGTAAAAAGTTAAAAAGTAGCAAAAAACACCATGCAAGTTTGAAGAAAATCTCATATTTATTTGTTTAATAAAGTAAAGAACAAATAAAGGAGATGACAGGCATGAGGAAAGCGCGTGAAATAAAGCCCGGATCTACCATATAACAGCAAGAGCGAATAGACAGGAATTCATCCTGAACGGTAAAGAAATCAAAGAAATGTTTGTGGATGTGCTGAAGGAAGCAAAGAAAAAGTACAGATTTACATTGAAGAATTACTGTGTCATGGGAAATCATATTGTCACCAGTCACAATATTTGCATAAAATAGCTGTAACCCAGCCACACACAAGTAAAAAGTAGACAGATCGTCCGTTATAACGGACTGTGTAAGAAAACCATACTAATGTCATATACATCCAGTAAAAACAGATGTATATGACAAAAT
>JAKSBL010000062.1 GCA_022361115.1 Spirochaetota bacterium
CGGTACTGGTTCATATAAATTACATAAGCTAAAACAAGTGCTGAAAAAAAACTTGCTTTTAACAAATCAATTTGAAGACTTCCCAACTCAAAACCATACTGTTTCTTCATAGTACGATTTCTTAAAGTAGCAATAAAGATAAATCCTACTACTACTAAACCCAGGATTAAACCAATTTCTTTCGGAATATATTCCTGAGCAATCCAGCGGAATGAGTCTTCAATAGGTACAATGGTTTTCCCTTGGGTAACTCCTAAGACTCCCCCTCTAAAAATCATCATACCTCCCAGTGTGACAATAAAGGCAGGTATTTTTAAATATGCTATCAGGCTACCCTGAAACAGACCAATTATCACACCAACTAATAATCCGCTTAAAATAGTTACCATAGTTGAAATAATCCCAATTACAGCAATATCCATATTTGGGAAAAGCTGAGGCAAAATTTTTGGCATTAATGTTGCCTGCAAAAATGCTGTAACAGCACTAATAAAGCCTGTGACCGATCCCACAGATAAATCTATATTATTAGCCACAATGATTAAAACCATTCCACAGGCTAGAAAAGAAATAATTGTCATTTGCCGAAACAAATTCGACATATTACGGGGTGAAAAAAACAATCCCTTAGTAAAAATACCAAAAATAATCCAGATGATAATCAGGGCGATAATCATGGTTTGAGTTTTTAAATTGATGTTTAGTTTTTGAGAAATCTCTTTTACTCTTGATTCCATTTTTCCTCCTTAATTAAATTCTATTAACAACCAGTTGCCAATTTCATTATTTTCTCTTGGGTTGCATTTTTAATATCCAAAATTTCAGAGGAACTTCCTTCACACATCACCATTACACGATCACTCATACCCAATACTTCCTCTAATTCACTTGAAATCATAATGATTGCCACACCCTGTCCAGCAAGCTCATTCATCAATTTATATATTTCATATTTAGCCCCTACATCAATTCCCCGAGTTGGATCATCCAAAATCAGAAGTTTTGGCTGGGTCATCATCCACTTGGAAATAACCACTTTCTGTTGATTCCCACCAGATAAAGAATGAACTGAAACATTTATACTTGGCGCTTTTACCTTTAAATTCTGAGAAAAACGGTGACATTCTGCATATTCTTTATGTTTATTGATATTCATAAAGGATGAAAACTTATCCATATTGGCTAATGCAATATTATCCTTAATGGATTGCAAAAGAATGAGTCCCTGTTTTTTACGATCCTCTGGTACAAGACTCATTCCTTTAGTCATAGCATCCCTAGCAGAATGAATCTCTATTTGTTCTCCATCCAGAATAATATCTCCATCTGTAATTGTGCCATGTTCACCAAATAGAGTTGTTACCAGCTCAGTCCGGCCTGATCCCATCAAACCGGCTATTCCAAAAATTTCACCTTTGCAAACATTGAAAGTAACATTGGATAGAATTTCTTTTTTACTATCAAAGGGGCTTTTGGCAGTTAAATGGCGCACTTCAAAAAGGATGTTTCCTGATTTCCTGGTATTTACCGGAAAACGTTCCGTCATTTCTCGTCCCACCATCTGAGATACAATCTTATCATTATTGTATCCTTTCGTGGGTTGGGTTTCTATTACTTTGCCATCCCGCATAATTGTTAGGGTATCGGTAATTCTAAAAAATTCATCCATTTTATGAGAAATATAAATACAGGTTACTCCATGTTCTTTGAGGGTTTCCAGTATTTCCATTAATTTGTCTATTTCCAGTTCAGTCAAAGCAGATGTTGGTTCATCTAGAATTAATAACCTTGCATTTTCTGAAAGAGCTTTAGCAATTTCCACCATTTGTTGTTTACCTACTGCTAAATCTGACACTTTATCTGTTGATTTAATATTGAGTTTATATTTGTTTAAAATTTTATTAGCATTGGAATAAAGTTGATGCCAGTTTATATTCCCATTTCCAACAGGCTCTCTTCCCAGATAAATATTTTCACCAGCAGTCATACAGGGTACCAGGGCTAGTTCCTGATATACAATTGCAATTCCTTTGGATATGGCTTCTCCAATGGCCTTTGACTTAAATCGGATCTCTTCTCCATCATAAATAACGGTTCCTGAATAAGATCCAAAAGGATGGTACCCTGATAAAATCTTCATTAAAGTAGATTTTCCAGCACCATTCTCTCCGCAGAGTCCATGAATTTCCCCCCTCCTTACCTTAAAACTGACATTTTCCAGTGCTGTTACCCCGGGAAATTGCTTTGTAACATTTTTCATTTCCAATATATAATCATTTTGTTTTTTTACTTCACTCATCGTTTACCCCTATCAGGATAAACCTGGTTGAAATTGTAAAAAATATCTTAAATAATCTACAATTAATTATTATCTTGTCCATCCTATCCTTACTCATCCAACCAGGTTTATAGATTTATTATTTAAGGACGAGGGGGCCTTTGAGCAACAGGAATATCTTTGTATATTTCATCATATTTCTGAAAACCTGATTTCACAACCTCATCATAAACATTGGCTTGGTCAACAGAAATGACTTGTAAAAATTTACAAGGTACTTCACCTTTCAAATTTTCATCTAAAGTTAATTCTGCTAAAGTAAAGTTTTTTAAACCAGCAATGGTTTTACCTTTTGCCAAATCAATGGCCATGTTAATCGCTAAAGGAGTCAGTTCTCTTACATCTTTTAGGACAGACATAGTTAACTCACCTTCTACTATGCTCTTACAACCAGCAGCAGTAGCATCCTGTCCAGAAATCGGCACATTACCAGCCAATCCTTGTGCTTTCATTGCCTGCAGGGCACCTAAAGCTGTACCATCATTAGAGGCAACAACAGCATCAATATTATTTTTCTGAGCGGTTAGAATGTTTTCCATTATTTTTAAAGCATTAGCCGGGTCCCAGTTATCCACCCACTGATCAGCAACAACATTAATTTTTCCACTGTCAATTAATGGCTGCAGGATTTCCAGCTGTCCTTGTCGGAATAGAACTGCATTGTTATCAGTCGGACTTCCGCCAAGTAGTACAAAATTGCCGGAATCCCGTTCCTTTAATACTCCCCGTGCTTGAGTTCTACCCACTTCTACATTGTCAAAGGAAATATATGCTGCCAATTTTGGACTTTTTATCAAACGATCATATGCAATCACCTTTACTCCAGCTTCAGCTGCCTGATCAACTGCTGTTGCACAAGCAGCTCCATCTTCAGCAATAATAATAATCACATCAACACCTTGTAAAACCATGTTTTCAATTTGATCATTCTGAAGTTTTGCATCATGATTCGCTACTTGTGAAACTACCTGAGCACCCTTGTCATAGGCAAGTTGAGTCATTAATGCTTGTTCAACCGGCCATCTTTCTGTAGCAAAATCAGAAAAAGAGAGACCAATTTTCACAATTCCATCATCTTCTGCTGTTTTTTTACAGCCAGTCATGACAAAGCCAATCATCACCACCACTAGAATCATCACAAAAAACAATTTGCTTTTTTTCATAAAGACCTCCATTTTTATTTTAAAATAGGCATTTTACAATGCTTTTTTTAATCACTTTAAAAAGTTTTCATGATCTATTGACCAGGTTATCAATCAATAAAAAGCTAAACTTCTATAGATTTTTCAACATTTGAAAACTGACAGTCAATTCTCCATAGAGTTTTTGAAAAACTGCATATTGTCGATCATAAATCTGAACATTTTGGTTATCAGGTATAAATTCTTTTTCATACTGAACCAGTTGTGCACAACCTTCCTCTACATTAGCAAAACAATTATCAGCAACTGCAGCAAGAATTGCTGCTCCAAAAGCAGGCCCTTCATTGGCCTGAAGAGTTCTCACCTTTATATTTAGTATATCTGAAGTTATCTGATTCCATAAATCGCTTTTTGCTCCTCCGCCGCTAATCACAGCGTTTTCAACATTGACTCCTGCATTTCTTAATAACTCCAAACTATCCCGCATAGCAAAAATCACTCCCTCTAAAATGGCACGAGTCATGTCAGCCCTGGTATGAGAAATATTCAAACCAACAAATACCCCTCTGGCGTCTGGATTATTATGGGGAGTCCTTTCCCCAATAAGATAGGGCAAAAATACCAGTTTATTTGCCCCTGCTTTTATAGCAGCAGCCTCTTGGATTATTTGATTAAAATCATCTTGCTTTTGGATCGATTCAACCCACCATTTTAAAGAAGATGCAGCAGATAGTATTACTCCCATTTGATGCCATTTTCCATTGGCATGGGCAAAAGAATGGAGCCCATGTTGTGCATCCAGTGTGAATTGCTGATTAGGAGCAAAAATCACACCAGAAGTCCCGAGAGCAATCGATAGGTTTCCTTCCAAAACTGCACCAGTTCCTACTGCCCCAGCTGCCTGATCACCTGCTCCGGCAGCAACAAAAACCGAATCAGATAAGCCTAGTAAATCCTGGATATCCTTCTTTACCACTCCTACTTTCTGATAGGATTCATATAATGCCGGCATTTGTTCTTCCTGTAACCCACAAATAGTGAGCATTTGGCGGCTCCAGTTTCTTGCAGATACATTGAGCAGGTTTGTACCAGAGGCATCAGACATATCTGTACAAAACTGGCCGGTTAATTTAAAAGCAATATAATCTTTCGGCAACATTATTTTCCGAATTCTGGCAAATTTCTCTGGTTCATTCCCTCTTACCCATAAAATCTTAGAAGCAGTAAAGCCAGTTAAAGCAATATTTCCACAATACTGAATCAGTTTATCCACACCAATTTCTGTATTTAAGTCATCACATTCTTTTTGAGTTCGTTGATCACACCAGAGTATAGCAGGGCGAATCACCTGGTCCGCTTCATCAAGAATAACTAATCCATGCATTTGCCCGGAAAAACTTATCCCCCTCAATTGGGAAGCATATTTATTACTTAATATTTTTTCCATTCCCTTAAGTACAGCCTGCCACCAGTCTTCGGGATCTTGTTCAGCCCAGTTTTCATTAAAATAATAAACAGGGTATTCTTCAGTGATGGTTGCAATAATCTCTCCCTCTTTTGACATTAAGAGCATTTTTACAGAAGATGTTCCTAGATCAATACCCAAATACATATTTATTCCTCACTTTTAGTTTGGTCTTTCAAGCATACTTTATTTAAAGATATATTTATTTAGCTTTGTCTCTAAAAGTTCTTGCCGCCCCGATTGGAGAGTTGATACCCCATTTTTCATGGCATAATCTTCTAATTCTTTAAACTTTACGGTTCCAGATAAAATCTCTTTTCCGATTCCTTCTTGAAAACTTGCGTAGCGGTTTTGAATAAAATTCTCAAAAACCTGATCTTCCATTAATTGAACAGCTACTTTTAATGCGTAAGCAAAGGTATCCATGCCAGCTATGTAACCATAAAAGATGTCATGAACATCAAAAGAACCGCGACGTAATTTTGCATCAAAGTTTAAACCCCCGGTTTTAAATCCTCCATCCAGCAATACCTCATACATTGCAAGAATTGCATCATAAATATTAGTAGGAAACTGATCGGTATCCCAACCTAATAAAAGATCTCCTTGATTCGCATCAATAGAACCAAGCATATGATTAATTCGTGCCACTCTGAGTTCATGTTGAAAAGTATGGCCAGCTAAAGTTGCATGATTCGCTTCAATATTCAATTTAAACCTTTTATCCAGTTGATAGGATCTTAAAAAACTGATAACAGTTGCAGCATCAAAATCATATTGATGTTTTGTAGGTTCCTTGGGTTTTGGCTCAATATAAAACTGGCCTTTAAAACCAATCTCATCGGCAAACTCACAGGCTAGTTTCAGCATTCTGGCTAGATTATCTAACTCAAATTTCAGATCCGTGTTTAATAAAGTTTCATATCCTTCTCTCCCTCCCCAGAAGACATAACCTTCCCCTTTCAATCTATGGGTAATCTCCATAGCTTTTTTTATTTGAGCAGCAGTATATGCAAAAACCTCTGCATAAGGACTGGTCGCAGCGCCATGCATGAAACGCGAATGGCTAAAACAGTTCGACGTTCCCCAAAGCAATTTAATCCCGGTTCTCTTCATCTCTTCTTCAATCAGATCTGTAATTATATCTAAACGTTGATTGGTTTCTGATAAAGAATCCGCTTCCGGTGCAATATCTCTGTCATGGAAGCAAAAATACTCAATATTGAGTTTTTCCATGATTTCAAAAGCAACTTTTACTCGTAGCTTTGCCAGCTCCATTTCATCAGTAACATTTTTCCAGGGCCTTTCATAAGTACTGCTGCCAAATATATCAATTCCACTTCCAATGAGAGTATGCCAGTATGAAAGTGAAAATTTTAAATGCTCTGACATTTTTTTTCCGGCAATCACTTCATCAG
>JAKSBL010000411.1 GCA_022361115.1 Spirochaetota bacterium
ATATATCAATTGTAAATACTTATGCGGTAGTAGGCGGTGCTGCTATTGCTGCTTATCGGTTACATAAAGGATTTGAAGAGCTAAATCATCATTCTGTAATGATTTCCCGAAAGAAAATTACTAATCATACCGGAATTGAACCTATCCGATTGCAGAAATCAGTTGCTAACTTTGAATTGGAAATGATTAATGATATCCAGAATAAATGGATTAATTTAAATCGGACAGACCTCACTAACTCACTATTTTCTTTAAACTATCCAGGTTTTGATATTAGTGAATTAAAAACAATTAGGGAATCTGATATTATCAACATGCATTGGGTAAGCTATTTTCAATCCCCTGATTCCATTTGTAAACTGCTGGATACTGGTAAGCCCTTAGTCTGGACACTTCATGATCAATGGCCTTTTACTGGAGGATGTCATTATACTTCAGGCTGTAAAGGCTTTGAAGATAATTGTATAAATTGTCCACAACTTAAGAACAATCAATATCAAATAGCTTACCATACTTTGAACAGAAAAATCGAATTATTTAAAAACAGAAATATTACTATTGTTACCCCAAGTAAATGGCTTGCAAATGAAGCGCGAAAAAGTGCCCTTTTTAAAGATAAAAGGATTGAAGTGATTCCAAACTCATTGAATACAAATGTGTTTGTGCCTATGGATAAAAAAGAAGCAAAAAGAACAATCGGACTAGGTAATAAAACAATAACTCTTCTTTTTGGAGCTCAGACAACAAAAGAAAAACGAAAAGGGGTTCACATTCTAGTGAATGCTATAGAGATTTGTAAAAAGAATTCTTTTTTTCAAAATCTGGTTTCTGAGAAGAAAGTAAGAATCCTTTGTTTTGGCCATGCTGGTGATGAGTTGAATCAATTGGATATTCCGGTTTCCTCTTTGGGATTTCAAGGGGATGAAAAGCGGTTATCAGAATTATATAGTGCTGCTGATATATTTATTTTACCATCATTAGAAGATAATTTGCCAAACACTATGTTAGAGTCAATGGCTTCTGGTACCCCTGTAATTGCCTTTGCTACAGGAGGAATGCCGGATCTTATTGTAAATGGACAAACTGGTTTTCTTGTTGAACCTTTTTCAGCTGCAGCTCTGGCTCAATTTATCCTGGAATTAATGATAAATCATAACTTAAGAAATCAAATGAATAATAACTGTAGAAAATTAATTTTGGAGAAATTTCAACTTAAAAATCAGGCAGAAAACTATATTCAGCTATTTAAAGAGTTGCTTAGCAATAGCAATAACAGCAAAACTCAACATTTAGTATCTCATACAGCTTCTTATTGTAAAATTGAGGATTCAGGCTTTTTTTCATTATATAGAGATACAGCAATATCATTTATGAATAGACTGTACCGTAAAAATATACTTTTTAAGGTAGATATTTTATTAAAAAAGATAATGAATAAGATTTTTAAGTGGATAAAAAGATGAATGGTTCATCCTTAGCACCTATAATATTGTTTGTTTATAACCGACCTGAACACACAAGAAAAACTCTGGCAGCTTTAAAAAACAATATTATGGCTGATCAAAGCGATTTATATATTTATTCTGATGGAAAGAAAGAACTCACAGATCCAATAGAACAAAAAGTGCTTGCTGAAAATATCGAAGCAGTTAGAAATATTATCCATAATATTCAAGGATTTAAGAATGTTAAAATAATAGAAAAAGATCATAATCATGGATTGGCTGCTTCCATTATTAATGGAGTATCTGAAATTATTCAGAGTCATGGAAAAGTCATTGTACTGGAAGATGATATCATAACAGCTCCGGGGCTTATAAAATATATGAATGAAGCATTAGCTTTTTATCAGGAAAAAAAGGACATATTTTCTATCAGTGGATATATCTTTCCCTATAAACAGTTACGAGAGTATGAATATGATACCTTTATCTATCCTCGTAATTCTACCTGGGGTTGGGCGACCTGGAAGGATCGTTGGGAGAAAGCAGATTGGAATGTTCGTTCTTTCAATAGTTTTATCAAAGATAAAAAAGAAATAAACAAATTTAACCGTGGTGGTGAAGATTTAACTCCTATGCTTAAAAATCAAATGAATGGAAAAATAGATTCCTGGGGAATTCGCTGGTGCTATACTCAGTTTAAGAATAATGCATATGGAGTATTTCCAGTAAAATCACTTGTGCAGAATATTGGCTTTGACGACAGTGGAATTCATTGTGAAAAATCTACATGGAATGATGTTTTACTGAATACAGAACAAATTGATTTTAAATTCCTTGCTGAAATATCAGAGAATCCTGTATTAATAAATAGGGTGGCCAAGTTTTTTAAAAAGACTTGGTTAAAAAGGGTAAAAGAGATAATAAAAAAAATAATAAAACCAATGATAAAATAACTTTTATCCGCTTCAAGTTAAAGGTTATTAAAATACTTAATCAGCTAATTACTACGATTATACTCAGCCATATATTGTTGACTACATACTTCCCAATTCATTTTTAAAGCTTTATTTCTACTAGCTTGTTTCATTTTGGTTAAAAGACTTTTGTCATAGTATAGTTTATTAAGGCTGTTTTCAATATCAGTATGATTGCATTTTTCTATGATGATTCCATTCGTATTATCTACTAATTCCTTAGTTCCTCCAGTATTAGTCGCCAGGATAGCCAAGCCTGAAGCCATTGCTTCCAGTAATGAATTACTCATTCCTTCATTTAGAGAAGGAAGACAAAAAATATCAGCTTTTTTATAATACTGGTTTAAATCATCATGTTCAATTCTACCATAAAAATGAATCTTTTCTTCCATATTATTTTGTTGCACCTTTTGTTTAAGTTCTTTTTTCAAATTCCCTTCGCCAATGATCAATAATTGTACATTATCTTTGTCTTTTGAAAACCGGATAAAACCATCAATAAGGTACTCCACACCTTTTCTTTTAATTAATCTGGATGTTGAGATAACCGTGAAAATACGTTGACTAATTTGATTTGGGCTGAATTCATTCGTATCAATACCATTGTATATAACATTGATTTTTTGTAAAGGAGCACTCTTTAAGGCTAGTTCCTTCAAACCTTGTGAGTTAGTGATAACGGATCTTGCTTTTTTCCAAATTTTTTGGCTTAACTTTTTAAATAAAATTTTATCTAATAATTCAAATCTTTTATTATAAAAAGGAACATCACTTCCTCGTAATGAGATAATATAGGGCAGTTTTAATTTCATTGCAATATACCCGCATGGTATTCCAAAAAAAGCATGTACTAGGTGATAATGATTTCTTTTCTTTAATTGTTGACATAAAAAGTATGCTTTATAACTAAAAGTCAGAAGTTCTTTACTGGATTGATAGTGGATATCGTTATTTTTATTTATGTTCAGGTAATATATTTTTATCTTATCAGAAAACTGTTCTTCTTTGTATGTATCAGTTGATGAGGTTACCAGATGAATTTCAATATTTTTTTGGCCGGCAATTTCTTTTAATAAATATTGTGTGGCATTACCAGCACCTCCGCCTAAGGGTGGAAATTCATAATTCAACATTAGTATTTTTAACACAGCTAATCCATTGTCCTTTTTTCAGTATTTTTAACATTTTTTTGAGCCCTTTGATAGTGATCTTTGCAGAATTATGTCAAACATAGCTATGCTAATGATTAAAAAGTAATTTGTAATAAATTTAAAACGAATAGGTTTGTTGCTTAATATTATTCTATTGATTTTCGATAATTTCTTTAATACTGTATGAACTATCTTTCGTTACTTCATAATAATTTTTGGATAACATATCCGCAATCAATCCAGAAACAAATAGTTGAATACCTGTTAAGAATAAAAAAACGGTTAACATTGGCCAGGCAGAATCAGACAAACTATATCCTCTTAGAAATAAGTAGATAGTATAAACAGCTGCTAAGAACCCAAGGAAATTGAAAAATAAACCTGTTCCTCCTAACAAATGAAGGGGGCGTACAGAATATTTATTCCAAAACCATACTGAAATCATATCGATAAAACCTTTTATTGTCCTCTTCCAGTTATATTTGGTTTTTCCTGCAGATCTGGGTCTATGATTGGTAACTACTTCTCCAATTTTAAATCCTTTTATTTTAAGTAAAGCTGGAATAAAGCGGTGCATTTCACCATATAAACTGATTTGCTGAAAACACTCTTTTTTATATATTTTTAAACTGCACCCAGAATCATGAATTCCGTCTTTTATCAGTACACCTCTTAAAAAATTAGCTCCACGGGATGCAAATTTTTTAAAAAAATTATCTTTTCTTTTTTTTCTCCACCCAGATACAACATCAAATTCATTTTCTTCTAAATGTTTAATTAAATTAGGGATATCAGCAGGATTATTTTGACGATCTCCATCCATTGTTATGATATAATCATATTTTGCAGCTTTAATCCCCGCATCCATGGCCGCAGTTTGGCCAAAATTTTTTCTTAGTTTTATATACTTTATAGGATGAAGTGATTTGCATATAAATGGTGTTTTATCAGTAGAACCATCATCAATAAAGATAATTTCAAAAGTATAGTTTTCTTTTGTACAAACATCCAATATTTCTTTGTGGAGTGCTTCTACATTGCCTTCTTCATTATATAGAGGGACCACAATTGATATTTCAGTCACTTTTTATCCTTGTGTTTGATATGATTCAATCATTTTTTTATCTGAAAATTTCATGATGATACTAACAAAATAAAAACATTTTGTAAATACTTATGTTTTAAATGCGAACGGAATTGCTTTCATTTTTTAGAGATTTAAAATTATGCAAAGTTCAATAACAAAGAAGAAAGCTTGAAAAATTGAGATTAAAGTTTTTTCTGATAATATACAACATCCAGATAGCGGTTAAATTTAAAGCCGACTTCTCTTAGATGGGCACATTTTTCATATTTGCACTTTTCAAAGAGGTGAATACTGGCTAAGTTTTCAGCACTAATCAAGGCAATAATACTGCGAATGCCCTGGCCTTTTGCATATTGTTCTAGAAAAAGCAGAGTTTTCTGTCCAATGCCTTTTTTATGAAAACTCTTGTCGAGGTAGAGAGTAATCTCCGCAGTTATTTCATAGGCTTTTCTTTTATGAAAAGGGGAGATATAACCATAGCCAATGAGTACAGAGCTTTGTTGATTACGAATAGCAAATGCTTTGTATTTTGGGTCGGAGAAAGTAATTATTGCCTTTATTTGTTCAATTGAAACAGGTTTTAAATCAAAAGTTACAGTAGTATTTTCTACATAATAATTGTATATTTTTTGGATCATTGACAGGTCATTTTCTGTAACTTCTGAAAAAGAAAAATCATTCATCTTTGCTCCTCATCTAATTCTCCACAATCTTCTACTAGTGTACGGATGAGTTCTCCTACTGACCAGGCCTGGGCAAAACAGCCTCTTGCAGTATGGGGTGGATTTCCGTCAAATACTTCTGAGATACTACCAATACAACCATCCTGGTAAAAGTGTTGAATCAACCCTTCCAAAAATTTTTTGGCTTGCCAGGGATTTTGATAAACCTTTTGATAGGCTGTTACAAAATGACCTGCTAGCCAGGACCAAACTGTTCCTTGATGATAACAATAATCCCTTTGCTTTAAATTCCCCTGATAAATTCCTTGATATCCTGCGTCCTCATCCGCTAGGCTGCGTAATCCCAGGGGAGTCCATAGTTTCTCTCGTACCTGATTTACAACTAGCATGGCTTGTTTCCTGTTCAATAGAGAATAGGGCAGGCTAACGCTAAAGATTTGATTAGGCCTGATTTGCTCATTTGGTTTGTTTTCTGCAACATAATCGTAGAGGCAATTTTGTTTTTGATTCCAGAAAAAGGGAATATAGTTTTCTTCTACCTTTAAAATAACCGATTTTAACCATGTAATGGAATCCCCAAACTCACTGGAAAGTTTTTCCATTATTTTTAAAGCGTTGTACCAAAGGGCATTGATTTCAACTGCTTTTCCATATCGTGGGGTAATTGCTACACCTTGATACTTGACATCCATCCAGGTCAGCTGTGTATTTTCATCACCACCAGTAACCAGACCATCCTCATCCATGGAAATACCATAACGAGTCCCTTTATAATAAGCCTGTAGAATTTTTTTCAAAGCAGGATAGATTTCTTTTTTAATAAAATCATGATCTTTTGTGTAAGTAACAAATTTATCAACAGCATAAAAAAACCAGAGGGAAGCATCAATCGTATTATATTTAATTTTTTCATCTGGCCAGTCAGGAAATTTATTAGGAAGCATTCCCTGGTTACAGTAATGGGCAAAAGTCTTTAAAATAGACCTGGCTTCATCAAATCTACGAGTACAGAGGGTTAAGCCTGTAAAAGCAATCATGCTATCCCTTCCCCAGTCAAAAAACCAGGGATAACCAGCTAAAATGGTTTTACCGCCAATACTTTTGCGATTGACAATAAACTGGTCAGCAGCTAATAGAAGATCTTTTAATATTTGTTTATCTTTTGGACAATGATAGGTCAATTTTTTTTGTCTTTGTCTTTCTAATAACAGCAATTCTTGAGCTGCGATTGGGTTTGGCTGATTACTGATAGTAATAAAATATTGCTGATCATTACTAAGAGAGAGATCCACAGAAAAAGTCATTAAAGAGTATTCATTTTTTTTAATACCACAGTAGTTGTGATCCAACTGATAATCACTGGTCTTCATTTCTTGAAACTGTAAAAAATTTTGAAAAGAGTGAGAAAAGGAAACCCAGAGTGAAATGCCAGGATACTGGATAGTGATTTGTTTCGATTGGCTGAGTATTTGAGGGGTGTTCTTTTTCAGTGTTTGTCTGGTAGAATACTCATCAAATTTTCGAAAATTACAAATAAATTCTAGACGTAATATCACCTCTTTTTCAGGTATTCCAGATAATTGATAACATAAAACAACTTTTTCCTGCTCATGGGGCATGAATAGTTTTTTTTCTAATTGTAGTCCTTCAGTAGAATACGTCCAGGTTGGTAGTGGGAATCGATAAAATGAATCCAGATAGGGATTGTTTTTCTGTTGACTACTGCAGATCGTCTTCTCACTTACCGGATCAATAAGAGTTTCTTCTATTTTATGAAGTAATAAATAACGATTGATAGGAGGCTGGAAACTGGAAACCAGTAATCCATGAAAACCACGAGAAAGTTGCTGGTTAATAGCGCCAGCACAATAGCTTCCTGATCCATTAGTCACTAAGTATTCTTTGAATGAACTGATGTGATCATTAGATAATAAAGATTTACTGAAAAAAGTCATGACTTTACCTAGTTTGATTGACTGATGAAATCGTTTAAAAGTAAAAATAGGTTATATTTGGTAGTTCTGCATTGCTTTAACTACTAAAAATTGATCTGTATAATGTTTATGAAGAAAATGCAATGCTGTTTTTCCAGTACAATGACAGGGGGCAATCTTTTTAATTTTAAAATCCTTAAAAAGATCAGAAAATAAAATAGCAATTTCTTCTTTTCTTAATTCATTTAGATGCAGCCCTCCAAAAACCATATCAATTCTGTCAGGAAAATGAAACTCGATTTCCTGAAGCATTTTTATAATTCCCGGATGAGCACATCCGGTAACAATATTATGATGTTTGTTTGAAGTATTAATCACTAGAGCTTGTTCTGCTAAAGGCTTTCCTTTATATTTACATTTTATTTGTCCGGATGTAAATACATTTTTCTTAATTTCGATTGGTTGATCCACTTCAACTAATTTTACATTGTCTGATTTTAGTTTTTTTTTCGTTTCTAAAGAGAAATCCTTACAAATATAGATAGTACACTCTTTTAGTAAGGGAAGAAGATCCAGTATTCCGTCAGTATGGTCCCAATGGTCATGAGAAAGGACGATGTGGCGAATTTGCTGAATAGATATTTTCAGCTTCTTCATATTTTTTAATAATATTTTGGAATGAGAAAATGTATCAAATAATATATCTGAATCAATTAAAAATGATAATCCCCAACCATAAAACTGTTTTTGCAGATTTGTTGAAGCTTCTGCAATTACTGTTAATTCCATAAAATCCTCAGTTTTTTTTGTATTATCCTATTCTAATTATGACTGAAGTTGTTTTTAAAGTCAAATCTAGGATTTTTTGTTTGACAAAATAGAAAAATTAGATTATAGTTTGCATATGCACATAAATAAAAGGAAGGGTAGATGCCCCGGCCATTTAAAAAGAGATGTTGTCGGAATTTAACTGAAGAAAAGATTTTTAAACCAGTAATGATACCTCTTTCTGATCTGGAAGTGAGTGATCTAAGGGCAGATGAATTTGAAGCCCTCAGGATTTGTGATTTAGAAGGAAAAAATCAAATTCAGGCGGCGCAAATTATGGAAATTTCCCGAGGTACGATTCAACGTCTTTTAAATAGCGGAAGAAAAAAAATTATTAATGCCCTTTTAGAAAATCAGGCAATAAGAATAAGAAATCAATGAGATTGAGGTATAAGGAGTTAAAGTATGAAAATATGTTTACCATCTGCAAGTCAAGAAGGATTGGAGGCAATGGTATTTGACCATTTTGGAAGTGCTCCATTTTTTACAATTTATACTACAGAAGATAAAAGGATTGAGGTAATTGCTAATGAAAACCAACATCATGATCATGGTAATTGCCACCCATTAGCCATTTTAGATCCTTTTCAAATTGATGCTGTGATTACTCGTGGTATGGGACGCAGAGCAATTAGCTTAATCAATCAACAAGGAATAAAAGCTTATTTGTTTACTGGAAAAACCGTTGCAGATGCAATTCAGCAAATTGAGAAAAATACTTTATCAGAATTAACTATGGAGAAAAGCTGCTGTGGTCATGGCTGTCACTGATTTTCTAGGCCTTAAGGTATAAAAAAATAGACCATTTAGTATATAGAGGATAGGTATCTCCTGTGTTAAAATAGAAACAACCATTGAACACAGGAGATTATCCATGAACTCAGAACTATTACTCATTCAGAACAATTATTCTCTCCAGTATCTTTCCCGGATTAATCAGATAAATAATGATGTAATAGAAGAAAAATGGAAAAAGATGCTTTCCAGGTTTCATTATCTAACTATAGAATCAGGTTTAGCCGAAAATTTCGAAGTTATACCTGCTAAAAATGAGATAGCTTTTGCAGCTTTCACACAAAATGGATCCATACTCATCACTTCCCGGCCAGCTATCACTGGTGCCCGAATCATCCATTACATGAATCTGGATGTAAGAAAAGACAATACCCGATTCATTCCTAAGATTTTTACCAGTAAATTGGTAAAAGATCTGCAAGTTGGTAAGCCGGCTTTTTTTGAAAAAATCCAGACTTCACCAGTCATTGCTATTCGGGGCAAATCAGACTGGGCAGATCATAACTTCCAGGAAAAAGCTGATCTTCTCTGTGAACAATTTAACCAGGAAATACAAAACATAAAAAGGTGATGTAATTTTCTTAAACATAATCGTTATTTATTTTGACATCCCCAGTGTATTTTGTTATATTTTCTCTACAATCCAATAATTTTTCAGAAAGGAATCAATCTATGTCAATCTCCTACAAAGATCTAGGTCTGGCCAATACAAAAGAACTTTTTAAAAAAGCAATGGCCGGTAAATATGCAATTCCTGCTTATAATTTTAATAATATGGAACAATTACAGGCAATCGTACAGGCCTGTGTTGAAACAAAATCTCCTGTTATTTTACAGGTTTCATCAGGTGCTCGTAAATATGCAAATAAAACATTATTAAGATACATGGCTCAAGGTGCTGTGAAATATGCTGAAGAGTTAGGTTATAAAATCCCTATTGTTCTTCACCTCGATCATGGTGATACTTTTGAGCTTTGCAAAGACTGTATTGATAATGGTTTTTCTTCAGTTATGATTGATGGTTCTCACCATCCCTATGATGAAAATGTCGCTTTAACTAAACAGGTCGTGGAATATGCTCATAAGCACGGTGTAACTGTTGAAGGAGAATTAGGAGTATTAGCTGGTATTGAAGATGATGTTGTAGCAGAAGAGTCTACCTATACTCATCCAGAAGAAGTAGAAGATTTTGTCAATAAAACAGGTGTTGATTCTTTAGCTATTTCTATTGGCACATCTCATGGTGCTAATAAATTTAAGCCAGAACAATGTACCAAAAATGCTGAAGGTATTTTGGTTCCTCCTCCGTTAAGATTTGATATTCTGGAAGAAATTGAAAAAAGATTACCTGGATTTCCAATCGTCCTTCATGGTTCTTCTTCAGTTCCTCAAGATCAGGTTCAAATTATTAACAATAATGGTGGAGCATTAAAAGATGCTATTGGTATTCCTGAAGACCAATTAAGAAAAGCTGCTCAATCTGCGGTATGTAAAATCAATATTGATAGTGATGGTAGATTAGCTGTAACAGCTGCTATTCGAAAAGTTATGGCTGAAAAACCTGCTGAGTTTGATCCACGTAAGTATTTAGGTCCTGCCAGAGATTCTTTAAAAGAATTATATAAACATAAAAATATAAATGTTTTAGGTAGTGCTGAGAATGCATAAAATGTTTTAAATAACCAAAAAGCTCTGTTTTTTTCAAACAGAGCTTTTTTTATCTTCTGAAAAACTCTTAAATCCTTGCATTTTTTTTCTGATTGATTATATTTATATTTGGAGGAATAAGTAAGGAAATGAAATTTAAAGATCCG
>JAKSBL010000581.1 GCA_022361115.1 Spirochaetota bacterium
AAAAAAATAAATTTGGAAAAATTGCCTAAACATTTTGACTTTCAAAATCAGGAAAAAAAATGGAATGATTATTGGGAAGAACAGCAAGTCTATTATTATCAGCAGAATACGAATAAGGAAAAGTTTATCATTGATACACCTCCTCCAACAGTCTCTGGTTCATTACATATTGGTCATGTATTTAGTTATACCCAGACTGATATTATTGCCCGTTACCAGCGGATGTGCGGAAAAAATGTTTTTTATCCCATGGGTTGGGATGATAATGGCTTGCCAACTGAACGAAGAGTACAAAATTATTATCACGTTCAATGTGATCCTGAAACACCCTTTGCGAAAGGGGCAACTTACACCCCAGCAACAGCTAAAAAGAGGAAAAAACCTTTAAGTAAAATTTCTCGACGCAATTTTATCGAACTTTGTCATCAACTCACTACACAGGATGAGGAAGTATTTAAAGATCTCTGGCAGAGGATTGGTTTATCAGTCGATTGGAATTTGGAATATGCTACGATAGATGAGAAATCTCAAATTGCGGCGCAATACAGCTTTCTTGATTTACTTGCGAAAGATCAAGTATATACGTGCCTGGCACCAGCTATGTGGGATACAGATTTTGCTACTGCTATTGCCCAGGCAGAAATCGAAGACCGGGAGGAAAACAGTTATTATTATTTCATCCGTTTTTCAATAGAAGAAAGCAAAGATAAGATAATTATCGCTACTACCCGTCCTGAATTAATTCCTGCCTGTATTGCTTTAACAGTGCATCCTGATGATCAGCGGTATAGGCATGTCATTGGAAAAACAGCTTTAACCCCTTTATTTCAAGCTCCTGTCCCTATTATGGCATCTTTAGATACTGATCCAGAGAAGGGAACAGGTATTATGATGATTTGTACTTTTGGGGATAGTGCAGATGTAGAATGGTGGCAAAATCATGATTTACCCTTAAAACAGATAATCAGTCAAGATGGAAGATTATTGTCTTTAAAATTCGGAAGTCCTGATTGGGAAAGCAGAAACGTTGATCAAGCAAATCACTATTACAATCAACTAATCGGCAGAAACATCCGTCAAGCAAGAGAAATTATAATTGATCTCTTAAAAAATAATTCCATGGGTAATTATTTTACTCAAGAACCACAACAAATCCTCCATGCAGTTCGATATTATGAAAAAGGAAAAAAGGCAATTGAATACATTCCTGCCCGTCAGTGGTTTGTGAAGTTATTAGATAAAAAAGACCAGTTATTAAATACGGGGAAAAAGATTAATTGGCATCCTGAACAAATGAAACACCGTTTCCTTAACTGGACAGAGAATTTAAAATTAGACTGGTGTATCAGCAGACAACGTTTTTTTGGGGTTCCCATTCCAATCTGGTACCCTTTAGATGAAAGGGGAAATATCCTTTATAATCAACCATTACTGCCGGAATTAAAGGATTTACCCATTGATCCTGCCAGTGATTGCCCAGCTGGTTATCTGGAAGAACAGAGAAATCAACCTTCTGGTTTTATTGGTGAAAAGGATGTTTTTGATACCTGGTTTACCAGTTCATTGACACCTCAAATTGCAGCAAACTGGATAGCTGATAAGGAAAAATTTAATCAGCACTTTCCAATGAGTATTCGTCCTCAATCTCATGAAATTATTCGAACCTGGGCCTTTTATACTATTGCCAAGTCATTACTCCATCACAGACAGCTACCCTGGAATCATGTATTGATTTCCGGTTGGATCATGGATCCTGATCGGAAAAAAATGTCCAAGAGTTCTGGTAATGTTGTTACACCTATTGCATATTTAGAAAGATATGGAGCAGACAGTGTTCGTTACTGGTCAGGAAAAGCACGTTTAGGCATTGATACAACCTTTGATGAGAAAATAATGAAAATTGGCCAGCGTTTAGTGACTAAGTTATATAATGCTGCTAAGCTGATAACTTCATTAGATAATCAGGATAGGATTATTACCACACCTCTGGATTTGAGTTTTATCCATTCACTAAAAAAACTTGTCAAAACCGCCACTTCCTTAATGAACCAATTTGAATATGCTCAAGCTTTGGCAGAAATTGAAAGATTTTTTTGGGAAAACTTTACCGATTCATTATTGGAATTATTAAAATCCAGGAGTAAAGGTGAAGGGAGTTATCAATTTGCAGAATATCAATCAGCAAAGGGAGTTTTGAAAACAGGTTTATCGGTTCTTCTGAGATTATTTGCCCCTTTTCTCCCTTTTATTACTGAAGAAATATGGTCATGGGAGTATTCTGATCTTACTCACAGGTCTAGTATCCATCAGGCAAATTGGCCGACAATAGATGAATTCGATCAATATCAGAATCTGAACAATGATGTTTTATTCAATGCAGTAAAAGGGTGTTTGAAAGTGATTCATAAATATAAATCTGAAAATCACCTGGCTATTGGCCAGCCTTTGGATCATCTCACTATTTGTGCTGGTCATGAATTCTTAGAATTAATCAAAAGTTGTCAAGAGGATCTTAAAAATGCTGCCCGTGTTGGAGCATTTTACTGGAAGGAGATAAACAGTTTAGGAGAAAATACGATTGAGATAACTAATAGTAAACATCATTTAAAAAAGCATTTCTGATCATTCTTTTAAATTTGATTAAAAAAAACTTGACATACCTAATATTCCAAGGTATGATCATACTATACCTAGCATTTCTAGGTATAGTATGAGGTGACCAATGGAATTTTCAAAAGATTTAATTGCAGCATCTGCTACACCTTTAATTTTAGCTATCTTAAGTGAAAATGAAAGCTATGGATACGCCATTATTAAACAAGTAAAAGAATTATCTCAGGAAAAAATCCAATGGACAGAAGGAATGCTGTATCCTGTGCTCCATCGATTAGAACAACAAGAGGCTATTGAGTCTTATTGGAAAGAGGCAGAAAATGGGCGTAAACGAAAATACTATCGGATTAAAAGCCAGGGTAAGGCCTTATTAAAGGATCAAAAGGATTGCTGGTTAGTCATGTTTGAAGTATTAGAAAAAACCTGGAATAAATTATCTCTTCTTGTTTCATACAATTGTCTTTCAGGTAAATGATTTTTTGATATTGCTTCATAGAAAATTTGTTAAATTAAGAGGCTGGTGATGTTTGATTTAGAAAGTAAAATTCAAAAATGGACAGATTATCTTAGAACAAATGGTAAATTATCAAACAATAGTATTTCAGAATTAGAAGTTCATTTAAGAGACGAAATGGATCAGCTTTATCAAAAAGGCTTAACTGATGAAGAAGCCTTCCTAATTGGCATAAAAAGAATTGGATTAGCTGAAGATTTAGGGATGGAATTTGAGAAGGTCAACCGGCAGTTTCTCTGGAAGGACTTGACCTTTTATGAAAACCTTGATCAGCCTCAGAAGCAAGTATTACAGGATGTTTTTGTTCTCATTGGATTATCCGTAATAGCTTTTTTTCTAGCTAAATTACCAGATTGGCTGGCAGGTTATGGACCTTTGTTCCGTTCTGAAGCTCCTCAAAGTTATTTTTATCAGAAAACTCTTTCTTTTTATGTTTTTCCCTTAATTACTTTGTTCTTTTGGTATAAAAAAAGAGATGTTGTTTCAATTAAGTATCATTTGATCATACTTATTACAACACTCTTTTCAGCATTGACCATCTTTCTTATGCCAATGTATAAACCTTATCATACACCTGTTTTAACAGCGATTCATTTGCCTATATTTCTCTGGATAATAAGCGGTTTGGGGTATGCTGGTGATCAATGGAAGAATAAAGAAACCCGAATGAATTTTATCCGTTTTTCCGGAGAAGTTTTTATTTATGGTACATTACTATTATGTGGAGTTTTCGTATTAACCGGCCTGACTATTCTTCTTTTTAAACAAATAAAGTGGGATATTGAAAATTTTTATCTGGATAATATCTGGTTACTCATATTTTTTTCTGTTCCCTTATTTTCTGTATATCTGGTGGAAGCAAAAAAGAGTATTGTTGAAAATATTGCTCCGATTTTAGCCCGCTTTTTTTCTCCATTATTTTCCCTAACCATGCTCTTTTTTTTAATTATTATGGTTTTCCAAAAAATTGATCCGGCAGCAAGTGAAAATCGGAACTTTTTAATTAGTTTTAACTTCTTATTAATCATGGTAGCAGGTTTAGTCACCTATATCATATCGGCAAGGAGAAGTAAAGGACAAATCATTGTTTTTGACTACATCAATCTTTCGCTGATCCTTTTGGCTGGCATTATTGATTCGATTGTGTTAATTGCTCTTTTAAGAAGAATTAGTCAATTCGGATTCACAGCCAATCGATTAGCAGCATTAGGTGAAAATATCCTACTTTTCATTGATTTAGGCGGTTTATTTTTCTATTATTGCCGTTTTATCTATTCCAAAAAAGGATTTACTAGGTTAGAATCCTGGCAGACCAATTTTATCAATGTTATCGTAATCTGGTGCGGCATCGTTGCTTTTCTTTTTCCTTTGTTTTTTCAATTTAAGTAAAAACAAATCTAATTTAATTGACAAGCTATTTGCTTTTTTTTATAGTGATTTTCATGGGATCAACTTTTGGCCTGGTCCATCCTCAAGTTTTTTCGCTTAATCCTCTTTGTAAAACATTGGAATTTGATTCTGTAACATATGTTGAATATCATGCTAAAGCTAATTTTGAAAACTGCTTTTTAGTTTTCTCCACAAACATATTAATTCTGGTTCTAAAGGGTGAGAAAAAGATTTATCATGGAGACCAGCAAATCTCTATCAAAGCAGGAGAAGCCTTTTTTGCAGTTAAGGGTGCCTATGTAGGTTCTCAATTAATTTGTGAAGGTGATGAATATAAAAGCTTGGTGTTTTTTATTCATGATGATTTTTTGCTACAGTTTTTTCAAAAATACCAGGATAAATTTCAGTTAAATAGGGAAAAGCAAGAACATCAGCTTTTTATTTTTCCTATCCAGCAAAATCCTCTCTTTATTAATAGTGTAGTATCCTTTATCCCTTATTTTATGCATCCAGATAAAATAACTCATGAAATATTTCATTTGAAATTATATGAAATTTTATTAAATCTGGGAGACTATCCTGAAGGGAAAAAGTTGTTTTCTTATCTTTACCAGATTTATCACAATCAAAAAACCGATTTAGTGGAATGTATGGAATTAAACTATACTCAACCCTACACACTAGACGAATTTGCTTCCATTTCTGGACGCAGCTTAACTACTTTTAAGAACGACTTTAAAGCATTCTTTCATCTCTCTCCAAAAAAATGGATAAATCAGAAACGGTTGCAATTAGCTTATACTATGCTACTTCATTCTGATAAAAATGTAACTGAAATCTGTTATGGTGTTGGCTTTGAAAGCATTTCCCACTTTATCCAGTTATTTAAGCAAACCTATGATATTACTCCTAAAAAACTTCAGCTTGCCCGAAATCAACAAAAAAAAGCCCTTTTGAAATAGTATTCCTTTAACACTTTTGGTAAGTTTTTTAAAACAGAAAGAAAGATCACAGATGGTACAGAGAAAATAACTGAATAAAAAACAGTTCTTTTTCTATTTCATTCTGTATCATTTGAGATCCTTTTTTAATTTTTAAAAGGAGAGCTTATGAAAAAAATGGTATTTATTATTTTGATTCTTTATCTGTTGGTAAGTTGTAAAAGCAATCAAAAAAGTGCAGAAACAAAGGATAGTAAAAAATCAGATGAAACTATAAAAGTAACTGATCTCTGGGTTGCTACAGAAGCTTTAAATCAACCTGAGTCTGTCATCTTTGATGAGAAACGAAATTTACTCTATGTTTCAAATGTTAATGGATCACCCTCTGAAAAAGATGGCAATGGATACATTTCTATTTTTGATCTCAATGGAAATTTGGTAAATAATAATTGGATTAATGGACTTCATGCTCCAAAAGGTATGGCAATATCTCAAGATTTTCTTTATGTTTCTGATATTGATACTCTAGTTGAAATTGATATTGCACAAAGTAAGGTGGCTGGTCAGTATCAAATTGAAACTGCGGGTTTTCTAAATGATGTTGCTGTTGATAACAAAGGAAACATTTTAGTTACGGATACTGGAACAAATAGCATTTTTCAATTTACTCAAGGGAAAATAAAAACTTTTATACAAGATGAAAAGCTTTTTAATCCTAATGGTATTTATTTTGATAATGATCAGTTCTTTATTGTATCCTGGTCAAAACCAGAAAATGAATCAGAATTAACAGATGTAGGAAGCTTAAAATTGCTAAAGGCTGATGGCAGCCATCTAACTCACAAAGGAGATGTTTTAGAAGGTTTAGATGGAATAGAGATAATGAGAGATAATAAAGCTTTAGTTACCAATTGGATAACAGGAGATCTTTATCAGGTTAATCATGCTGGGAAATTTACGGTTATAGCAAATTACCAACAAGGCACAGCTGATTTAGAGTACATAAAATCTAAAAATATCATTCTAATTCCTCAAATGAATGAAAATAAATTGATAGCTATAAAAGTGAATTAGTTAAAAGACTGAATTATTGGTGATGCTTAATTTCATCCCATAATTTTAGATAAGTTTGAGTTAAGCTAGAATTAGGATGTTGATGAGTTAATGGAGCCCTGTAGGTACCCATTTTCTCAACCGCACTGCTGTATGGTATGAAATTTTTAAGAAACAAATCATTATTGGGAATCATATTTTCTACCAGGTTTTTGTGCATTTTTTTTCTTTTATCTACCATAGAAAAAAAAGGACAGAGCTTTTTTTCAGGAACAGCTCTTTTGCTAAAAAAATCTTTCATTTTATCAAAAGAAATCATAGATAGTGGAGTTGGAATTAAAGGTAAAACTACCAGGTGGCAGTGAGGTATAATTTCTTCCATAGTCTTGCCAATATTAGCCGGGCAATCTATAAAGAAATAATGGTAATCCTTTGCAAACCGGTTTAGTATTTTAGTGAACATGTTTTTATGATTATCAGAAAGGAGTAAATCTAATTTTCGAAAAGTAAAATTTGCCGGCAAAATATCCAAGCTAGGAAAATCGGTTTCAATTACACCTTTTTCTGCATTTTTTACCTTTTTCATCATTTTTTTAGCCTTGATTCCTGCATGGGTATCAATTCGGAAATAAAAAGAAGCTGCCCCTTGTGGGTCTAAATCAAATAAGAGGGTGGGGTAGCCTTCTTTTGCCGCCAAATAGGCAATATTGACGGCAGAGGTTGTTTTACCAACTCCTCCTTTTAGGTGATAAAAGGCAATAACTTTCACTTATGGGTCCTGTTTTTGTTCAATTATTTTTTTATGATCATTTTTTCTTTTTTTTAACTTTTTTTGTAAAAAAAGAATTCTAAATTGATCTATATTTTTTTGATCTAGTAGTTGATTAAAATGGCTATGTAGATCCTGAGCCATATTTTCCTTTTGTAAAATAATTTGTTTTATTAAATCACTAATTGATTGAATGGGAGTATCAGTTGTGGAAAGTTGCATCTTATTTTTAATTTCTGTAAAAATATCAGCTTGTACTACTAAATCTTGATGCTTTCCCAGGAAATTTTGAATTACTTTTAGCTGATTGATCATATTATCAACTTGTCTTTCTGGATATAAAAAACCAAAATAGTTTATGAGATAACGAAGTTTTTTCCCTTCAATTCTTAAGCTATGGTAATCTTCATCTAGAGATTGTTCTGTGATTTTATTAAATTTTTTTTTGAGTTGTAAGTAACTTTTGTACACTAATTGATCAGATAGCTTTTTTAAACTTATATTTTGTAATTCAGGGCATTGTTCATAGAAATGATTATAAGTAATCAGCCGATTGATTTTTTTTATCTTCAATTGATAGGCATCAGAGAGGAGATATTCCTTAACTTGATGAAAAGCCTGTGTTCTTTCTTTTTTTAAAAAATCAAAAAGTGGTGCCAGCTTTTTTTTATCAATCTCATTGATTAAACTGGTAAATTCTTTTTTTTGGGATAATAAAACATCCAGATCTCTCATTTGATTAGTCGTTTCTATAAATTCAGTTATTTCATTTTTTATTTCACTAAACAGTGGATAGGAAAAAATTTTTCCACATTGCTTTAGAAGAGATTTGAATTTGCGGAAATTTACACGGTATTCATGAAGATATTCAATATCCTTCTCAGTTAGAACTCCTTTTCTAAACTTTTTACTATTTTTGATTGTATTTTGACATACTTTCGACAAATATAACAATCCATTAGCACTAGATAGATGAGGAAATTTTGGGTACTGCTCTAGTAATAAAGGGCCCAAAACCACTTTATTAATATCCACCGGTAATTTTTTGATTTTTTCAATTAATTTTTGACAATCTTTTTCATACCCTTTTAAAGCAGTAATCGTAGTGATGTTTATCCAGTTTTTACTCAATTTTGAGTAATAGCGAAAACGCCTAATTTTAAATACCAGTTTTCTATCTTGATTATAAATATCAAATAACCTTTGAGTAAATTTCTGTTCTCTCATCTTAATCAAAGTCTGGCTTTTTGTTTTAGCAAATAGAATTTCCCGCAATACTGGCTGCTGAATATTTTCTACTAATATCTTCGCTACTACCTTATGGTGAGTTTGTTCTTTGTTTTCAGAAATTGAAGTCATAAAATTGATGCAATCGGTAAATTCAAATTGCTGATTATTCAGCAATAAATAGTGATTACTTTTTTCTATTGAAAAATCTTCATCATCATACTGAACAAGATGGCGTTGATAGCTATGATGAGCAGTGATTTGATATTTCTTTGCGATAATAGCAATTATTTGACTGAAAGCAAACCTTTGTTTCGGTATAATTTGATACGTTCTTTTTATATTTCTCATAACTTTTTTATCTTACTAGTAAATAATGAGTATTGATGATTATGATTTTTTAAATGTACAATCATATATGATAACATAATAGTTGAATAAATAAAGAGAAAAAGTATTTGAATCATAATTTTAATTACAAAAAAATTGATAAATTAAAGAATTAAAAAAAATTTTGGTCAACCAGCTAAAAAGTGAGTATAATTAATATAGGGTATGGTTTTTGCAAAAACGTTATTTGTATGAAGTATACAAACAAAATTTATTATTTGAAAAGAAGATTATTTTTGCAACCCTTGGATAAATACCATTTTTTAAGCTAATTTAAGGAGGACAAATGAATATTAATCGCATATTAGTTCCAGTTGACTTTTCACATAACACTACTCATTTAATTGATGCAGCTAGAACATTTGCTGAAAAATTTGATGCAGAATTGATCTTCTATCATGTTATTGATGAAAGGGTCATGTTAACCTCAAATGTCAATTATATGCCTCCCAATTATGCACCCATTCCGGTGATGGATCAATCCATCTTGGATAACTTTGTAGAGTCTTCTCAAAAAACTCTAGAAGAGTTAGCTGAAAAAGATGGATTAGCTGGTTTAAAGATAACTACGATTTGTGAAGAAGGAATTCCTTATACTTCAATAAAAAATTTTGCCGAAAAGCAAAAAGCCGATTTAATACTTATAGGTAGCCATGGTCATACAGGATTAAAACATCTGTTTCTGGGTTCTGTAGCTGATTACATTTCCCATCACTCAAAAATACCGGTTTTAATTATTAAAGTGGAACAAAAAAAATAGAAAATGGGATTATTTTAGCTAGGACATAATCAATTTCATCATACAGCTGATAGCTCGGCAAAATCAGAAGTTTTTCTTGAAAATTAATACTATTACCAAAGCAATTCAGTTATTCTTTTAAATAGGGAAGATGAGATGTATACTTAGTCAGGGAAAATAAACTGGCTCTGAAAAACTGTTTTGCCATTAACTAATGTGGCTAATACTTTGATCTGATTAATTCGATCTTCTTCAATAGTCAGTAAATTATCAGATAAGACTGTTAAATCTGCAACTTTACCTGGACTAATAGTCCCTTTAAAAGATTCTGTAAATTCTGCATAGGCACTCTCCTGGGTATAACAAATCAAAGCTTCTTTTGGAGTTATTTTTTCTGATCCTGATCGATTCACAGTTTGATGAATATTTTGCAGCGGATTTAAGATGCTATCACCAGGAAAATCTGAGCCAAAAGAAAGATGAACTCCCTGATCTAATAAACTGCGGTATGGATAAGCTTGATCTGCCCTTTGATTACCTAATAATCCCTGGTCCTTTTCATAGGCATTTAATGCTGAAGGTTGGGCAGCTATAAGAATTCCAGCTTCTTTGATTCTGGGAATATCAGCATAATCCACTAACTGAGCATGTTCAATACGGGGCCGTTTTACTCTTAACTCTGGATATTCTTTCAGGGATTTTTCAATACTATTGATTATCTCACAAACAGCTTGATCACCAATGGCATGAAATCCTATCTGTCTGTTTTGCTGTAAAGATTTTTTTAAGGCTTTTTCAACCTGTTGTGTTTTCATTACTGGCATTCCATAATTTGCCGGGTCATCTGCATATTCTTGTTTTAACCAGGCAGTTCTAGTGGAAAAAGTACCATCAAAAAAATATTTCATGATTCCTTCTCTTACCCAGAACTTATCAAAATCGGTCACCCTTTTAAATAAATAATATGGATAAACTAAGTCATTAGACCAGCAACTAAAACGGCAAGTAAGTTTTTTTTCTTCCACATATTGATTGAGTATCTTTATGGTAATTGGATACCAGGTGTTATCCTGTACAGAGGTGATACCGTTTTGTGCAAAATGAGTTAAGGCAATCTCTAAATGTTTTTTAGTAATGGATTTTTTAGAATGCATTCTTTTAAATTTTTTTCTGGTTATTGGATGAGCTGCTCTATCAAATAATAAACCTGTCGGTTCTCCTGCTTGATCTCGTTCAATTTTACCACCTTCAGGATTTGGAGTATCTTTGGAAATTTTTAAATCATTTAATACTTGTGAATTTACCCAGATACCATGACCTGAGTATTGAGTCAATACAACAGGATTATGAGGAAAGTGTTGGTCTAAAATGGATTTATGGGGATTAGAGCAATGGGTATAATCCCAGAGATTGCCATAAATCGGTTCACCAGGTTTGATCTGGTCATATTCTTTTTTTAAAACCTCAATAATCTGATTTGCATCTAGACCGTCTAAATGAGGTTGAGCTAGATAATCTGCCATGGCTATGGTATGTAGATGATTGTCATTAAAACCTGGAATGACAGTTTTTCTGTGCAAGTCAATCATTTCGATATTGTCACTGGCTTTTAACTTAGCTTCTTCCATTTTTCCAATAAATTTTATCAAACCATTTTCAATTAAAACTGCTTCAGGATCTGGATATTGATCATCTAAAGTAATAAAATTTGCATTGTGTAGCAATTTAGGATAATTCATACTGGATAGTATATCAAATTGATGGAAAAAAGCAAAAAAATTAAATGATTAAAAACTAATCTTTACAGAAATTTAGCATTTTTCTACTTTTTTTGATTTCTTTGCCAATTTGATAAAATTGTGAGAAAAAAATAAAAATAAATGTTGCATATACATCATTAATGAATTATATTGTTGTATATACAACAAATAGGATTAACCAATGTTTAATTTTTCTCATGTAAGTAGTCTGGGAAAGATGATTGCTTTATTATCACGAATGAATCATAAGTATATTGATACTGAATTATCTGATTTAAATTTTGGCCCAGGACAAGTTCCTATTTTAATGATTCTTTATCATCATAGGGGTATAAATCAGTCTGATTTAGCCCAGCGTATTGGAGTAGATAGAACCACTATTGCTCGTACCATTAAAAAGTTGATTTCAGAAGGGTTAGTAGAGAGAAAACAAAATCCAAATCGGTTAACAGAATACGGAATTTATCTCACTTCTCAAGGAAGGGAGATCTATCCCAGAGTTATGAAAACTCTTCAACACTGGACTGAAATTCTACTAGAGGGATTTTCTAAAGATGAAAAAGATCAACTTTACTCATTATTAAGCCGCTCATTGGAAAATGGTGCCAGGCATACTCAAGGAGAAACATTTTTATGTCACATAAAGCTAACTTAACCTGGGAGCCTGTCCCTAAAACAATTATAAAATTAACACTGCCTATGATGCTGGGAATGATCGGGATGGTTATTTTTAACCTGGTTGATACTTTTTTTATTGGAAAATTGGGTACAATTAATCTGGCAGCAATGAGTTTTACTTTACCTGTAGTTATGCTCCAGGGTAGCATAGCTATGGGCTTGGGAGTAGGAGCATCTGCTGTTATTTCCAGAGTTATTGGCCAGGGAGAACCAAAAAAAGTACAACGAATTACTACTGACTCTCTGATATTATCCCTCATTATTGTTGCAATATTCGTGACAATTGGATTGTTAACTATGGATCCCCTGTTTTTTGCTATGGGAGCTAGAGGAGAAACTCTAATTTTGGTAAAACAATATATGTTTATCTGGTATCTGGGAGTCCTTTTTGTTGTTATTCCTATGGTGGGAAATAATGCTATCCGAGCTGCCGGCAATACTCTGATTCCTAGTATTATTATGCTATTTGCTATTTGTATTAATATTATTCTAGATCCTTGTTTAATATTTGGACTGGGGCCTTTTCCAGCCCTGGGTATTCGAGGAGCTGCTTTAGCAACTGTTATTGCTCGAGCAACTACTTTGATCTTTTCACTCGGATTTTTGGGAAAAAAATTTAATATGCTGTCATTTCAATTTTCTTCTTTACAAATAATGTTAGACTCCTGGAAAAAAGTTCTTTTTATTGGTATTCCTGCTGCTCTGACTCAAGTGATTATTCCTTTATCCGTTGGGATTATTACCAGGATTGTTTCAGCATATGGTGATTCTGCCGTTGCTGCATTAGGAGTAGGGAGTCGAATTGAAATGTTTGCGCTTTCTCCAATTATGGCATTAGGTGCTGTAATGGTTCCTTTTACTGGTCAAAATCTGGGAGCAGGAAGAATTGAACGGATACGAGAAGGCATATCTTTTTCATTCCTGTTTTCAATTGTTCTGGGATTTTTTACCTTTCTCATTTTAGCAGCTTTTGGAAAAAAAATTGGTGCAATATTTAACAGCGATCCCGATGTTATCCGGTATATTGCTTTGTATCTCTTCATAGTAGCCATAGGGTATGGATTTCAAGGAACAATTATGGTTTCAGCTTCCATATTTAATGCATTGAACAAACCATTTAGTTCTATGGCAATAAATACTTTTCGTATGGTAATCTACATCTTCATCGCATTAATCGGTTCAGCTCTATTTGGATTGCCAGGGGTTTTTTCCGGTGCCAGTATTTCTGTTATCATAACTGGAATCATTGCCTGGTTCTGGCTCAATTCTGTAACTTATCCGAGGAAATTGATTTTAAAAAAGGATAACTAATTTTTATTGGAAATATTTATCTGATACTATTTCCTTTTATCAAACAGTATTTAAGGAACCAGAATAAAGCACTAAATACGAATATTCTGGTGCCAGGCACAATTTTAATAAGAATTAACCAGAATTTTTCGATAATCTTTTTCTATTTGCAATAAAACTTCCAGTCGTTCTAAAAATTTATCACTTAAATTGGTAAAGAATTCATGAAGTGTGATTTTTACCTTGCCAATATAGTTCTCCTGCAAATAGTATTTAATGGAATTGTAAGGATAATCACGAGGATTATCTACATAACCTTTGCGAACTGAATTATAAGCCATATACCATAATAAAGATAAAAAATATTTAATAGGATTCTTTGCATGATCAATGACTTTTGAACCAAATCTTTCATTGAAAACATGCCCTCTTCGCCCTAAGAGTTTGTTTATTCTTTTCGCAAATTTTGTATTGATCCAATGCATTATTTTAGAAATGGTGGTTCCTTCCAATACTTTTATAATAAAATGAAAGTGGTCGTCCAGTATTTCATAAGCATTTAAGAGAAAATTATGCTTTTTTTGTGCCTGTTTGATGATCTTAAACATTTCTTCTTTGTAAGTTATGTCTTTTAAGAACTCTTCATAGTTATTAAACCGTGCAAAAATATGATAACTCGTATTTTCAGCAATAAATCGTAATAATCTTCCACTCATCTGTTACTCCTCATAAATTTTTTTAACTGTTTCTACTATAATTAATGAAATTTTTTAATGGAAAACTGACAGGGGGAGGAAAAAAGTGGGGAAAAGATCGGATATTATGATAGTGGGAAGAGAAAAAGTGAAAAAACGACAAGTTTAGAATCAGCTAGTTAAATTGGATGTTAAAATAGATTTATATCTTCAGAAACATTCGTTCATTATAATTACAAAAACCCATCTTTTTATAAAATATTTTTGCATTATCATTTAGTGACCAAAAATCAACTTCAACTCTTTTGATATTATTATCATTAGCAAACTTAAGAACAACATCAATAAATTTCTTACCAATACCAAATCCTTGATATTTTTTTAATACAGAGATTTCATGAATGTATACAACTTTGTATTCATAGCGATAAGGAGTCTCATTGTATTTTTTATCTTCAAATATTAAATACCCAGCTTCATCATTGTTATACTTTGCAATATAATGACAAAAAGTATTTTCGGATAATGTCCACTCAAAAAGTTTTTCCATTTCTTTTTGTGAATATGGTTTAAATATATCTGGATATTTTTCATGATGTACATTTTGTACTTCCTCATTTAATAATGATAATAATTTTTTATCATTCGTTTTAATAATCTCAATACTCATCTTTATTATCCAAAAATATTTACATTAAATTTCTGTTAGAAGGTCTTATAATTGTTATATCATAATCAATTGTTTTGGTTTATGGATTTAATATTTTTAAATATATCTCAAAATCAATATGACTTTAAAAACCAAATACTAAGATAGTAAATAAAATAATTAGTTATTAAAAAAAGGGGGGGGAGAAAAAGAGAAAAAAATATCTATCAACAAGATAATTAAACAATACTATGGTTTGATCTTAACATTATAGATAAAAGTAAGCTTAATCAAATCTATCAAATACATCAAGGAAAGCAAAGAGCAAAATTAATAATTATTAAGGATGAAAAA